>NZ_CAXBOC010000408.1:0-5390 GCF_963976465.1 uncultured Cyclobacterium sp.
CTCTCCGGCCGAAAAAAAACTTGTAACTGAAATGCCGCCTGAATGCAGTAGAACGTGATTCAGCTTGGAGACGGCGGGCATTCAGAGACGTTCTCTTCCAGCCTAATTCTAACTTCTTAAAGATACTAAACTTTCAATTTACTCGGAACCCCCCGCTGTATCCAAGGTGATGTTAGCAGAATTCATTTTAGTCCTTCCTGTAATACTTAATTTCCTTAACCCGCCAATTACTTTTTTCTTTTTCAATCAACACTAATGTAGATGTACCAGTTTTTTGGAAACCACCATCTTTCCAAATAGTAATGTAGTAAAAACCTTGAGTGAGGCTGTCGTTGAAACTCACTCTACTTATTTCGGGCCTAAACTTGAAATTTTCATTGGTATAATTTTCTTCAAAATCTATCGGTTCAATTTTGTATTTTTCATTCAAGTAAAGAGTATTATAACCAATATATCTTGACTTAAGTGTTGCAAAGTTTTTTGTGGTAGTCAAATCAAAGTAAACAATATCACTAGTATCATAGATATTAATTAACCAATCATTTTGCTTAATTACTTCAGGTAACGAAATCAAATTACCATCAAATGCTGCAATATGGACAATACTACATTTCTTTTCTACAAGCTCCTTAAAAATAAATTCCGATGAATTATCATCTTCATTGAATGGAATTGTATCATAAAAACTACTCAAATCATCTTCAACCCACTTACAATAGTTTGAATAATAAAATGATTCAAATACTTCAGGAAGAGTTTTTGAAAGCGAAGTAATTTCTTCATTTTCATAGACATAATTACCTTTACAACTAAGTAAAAGTATCATCTTTAAAATAATGAATATCCTCGGTCTCAACTTTTTTTATGATTTTCTGCTAACGGGATTCAGCTTGGAGACGGCGGGCTTTCTGAGACGTTCGCTTCATCACCTCACTTATCTTTCTAATGACACTGATTTTTATAGTTAATCGGATCTGCCCGCTGTATCCAAGGTGATGTTATAGCTCGCTTTTTCTTGCATTTTAATCAACTGAGTTGTAAAATTTGATGCGTTCATGAATTATTCTTTGCTTTTCGGATTTATCCAGATCTTCAATACATGTAAATGAATGTCCTCGGGTAAGTTCGAATGTTTCATAATCTGGTAAATGTAGCTTTCTAGTGTGAAAAATCCCTATTAGCTTATCGTAATTATCAAACAATAATGTAATTCTATCTCTTGGTGAAGGGTCAACGATATAGCTTTCATAAATAAATAATTGCCTATAATTTAACTCTTGATTTAATTCATAATCACTAAATTCAAAGGATTTTATGTATTTATCTAAGAATGATTTAGTGAAATCACCTCTTTTAAGTGCTATTTCTAAAGCAGTTTCTGGAATCGAAATCTCCTTAATGTTGCCAATATGAGTAAAACCTTCAATCAGACCGACATTATCGTAAATTCTCCATACTTCAACCGTATCTTTTACTTTTCCAATGTGAGATCCATCAGTTGTTTTCAGCTGTTCTTCTGGATATAATTTAATCATTGAACCTTCATCTGAGCCAATTTGAATGAAAAATCCAATTTGTAACCAATCACCCTTTATTGGGCTAGTTTCTATCAAAGCATTATCATCAAGAGAAAGGATAATCTTTCCATTTTCTTTATTTCTCACATTAGCTGGCCCATCAATTCTTTCGCCATTAAGTATTTCGTAGGTGTCTTCTTCCTCTTCAATTTGTTGGATATCCTCTTTTATTTGATTTTTTTGATCTAAAGTCTGTTCAGTGCCATTATCTGTTTTAGTTGAACATGCTACAATTATTACAAATGGAAGTATTAATATTTGGTGTTTCATTTTACCGAAGTGAGCTATAACTTGTTTATATGCGCAGTTTTATTGCACAATATATCCTTATTTGGTTGACTTTGTGTAGTTTTATTTCACTTTATATTTTTATGTCCATATCCTCTATTGGACTTCTAATCTCCCTAATTTCTCGGTTACTTACATGTGTATAAATCTCTGTGGTTTTACTGCTTTGGTGGCCAAGTAGCTCTTGTATATACCGAATATCCGTACCCCCTTCATGCAGATGAGTGGCATAGGAATGCCGTAACCAATGCGGAGTGACAGGCTTTTTAATGCCCGCTTTTTCCACCGCAGCTGTTAATACGGCTGCCAGGCTCTTGGCACTGTATTGACCTCCTCCCCTTCCCTCAATCAGGTATTTCTTTGGCTGATAGGCTTTTAAATATTCTCTATACAAATCATGTAATATCTCAGGAAACCGAACAACCCTATCTTTTTTGCCTTTCCCATTTTTAACCAAAATCATACCCCTATCGTATTGAATGTGCTCAACCTGTAGGTTTAATATTTCGCTCCTTCTTAATCCACATGAATAAAGCAGCACCAACATAAAACGGTGCTTAAGATTGGATAAGGCCTGTAAAATATCCTTCACTTCTTGTTTACTTAATACATTAGGCAGACTCTTGGCTTTCTTTGGACGTTTGATAATTTCGGGATCCAATACCCGCTCTTCTAATATGAGATATGGGCTTTCTTTTGTTTGGTAGGAAACGGAATACTTTCTTCTGATGATGTAATCCCTGTTAAAGATCTCCAAATCCTCATTGGTAATAGAACCGGGTGGCTTGTTATCCAAAAACCTGAAAAATAACGCCACTGCCTCGGAATAGGATTTGATCGTTGCTTCGGAATAACGCCTGTTGCGAAGCCAATCCTTAAATCGCCGGATCTCTGAATGTAAATGTGCATCCAATTGAGGTAATTCAGGATGTTTTTCCGGCAAATCTACTTTCTGAATCCGGCTGTAGTCCAACCAAATATTTTTTTCTTTGAAATACTGTAGTAATTCAGACACCTGAGTAGGTGTATAGGGAACTGCCCAAACCCGCTCCTTGAGGTACCACTTACATTCCGGAAATCCTTTAACAATCTCTTTTAACTCGAAATCATAGGGGAATTCCAGCCGTATAATAGGTAGCTTTTGAAACCTATCGTTTTTCAAAATAATGGTCTTACGCATACGGTTGAAAAAAATATTTACCACAAGATACAAAAATTCAGGATTTCCCTACTACCTAAATCGTTTGAAGTCATTGTTTTGGACTCGGATTACGCAATAGGATTTCCTGCACTTTCTCAGGGACTGTTGCAATCGCAAGAAACAAGCTGTTTGGAGATTTTAGCATAGCACCGCTATGGTGAACCTGTCTACCCACAGGCAGGGTTGAAAACAGCAACGATTGGCTGATTTTGAAGCGATTTCAACTCGGAATAAAAAGTCTATTGCCTATTTCGGGTTAAATTTGCATTTTACCCCCTCTGACATTAACAAAATGTTAATGCCTAGGCATTCATTTGTTTTAGTCTTTTAATAATTCAATCCAAAAGCCCAAAGAGGAATCTCATTGCGATATCCATATTCTATATCATCTTTCACAATAAATGATTTACCATCTTTTTCTATTTGATTCTGTTGCTTATTTTTTCCTCCAACCTCAAATGTGTAGTGCTCAATTACGAAATCTGCTTTTTTTGAAGATATAACTTCATTTTTCACTTGCATTTGATTGAAAAAGAAGGATTCTCGCAAATTACCAACATTTGATTTTTCTCCAACCAAATTGAAAATGATATTTGTATTATCTAAGAAAACCTTATCAACTTTTCCTAATCCTCGAATTCCACCCGTTTCATTTCGTAACTGCCCAATAAGTCCTGCTTTTTCCATATATGAAAAATAATCATCTAAGGAGTTCCTACTTACACCAATCATTTCAGAAATTTTTGAAAAATTAGGTTTAAACGGTACACTTTCTGCAATGATGGAAAGTAATCGTTTTAGTTTTCGACCTGTCCCAACGCTTAGGTTTGCATATTGCGGAATATCCGATTCTAAAGTTTGAACTATAATTTGACCTAAACGTAAACTCATTTCATTTTCTATACCAAATGGATAGTACCCTCGTCTCAAATAATCATTAAATAGCGGTAAGGGATGTTGAATATTCACAAGTTTTGCTTCATTATTTATGATTTGTTTTAAAGTGTATATGTCCGATTCATAATTATGAAACAATTTCAAATATTCACGAAATGACAGCCCTTGTAATTTGTAAATAATTGCTCTACGGCTTAAATCAGCAGAACCTTTAAGGATGTCAAGTACAGAAGAACCTGTAAATACAACTTTCAATGTAGGAAATGAGTCATAAATGTTTTTAAGTTCTCGTGACCAGTCAGTGTATTTATGAATTTCGTCTATAAATAAATATTCTCCTGCATTTTTAAAGAAATCTTCTGCTAAATCAATAAGTCTATGGTCTCCAAAATACATATCATCGGCTGAAACATATAAGGCTTTCTTACTATCTAATTTTTCTTTGATGTGTTGAAGAATCATGGTAGTTTTTCCAACTCCACGAGCACCGATAATCCCAATCATTCGGCTTTCCCACGAGACGTTATCGTACAAATAGCGTTTAAAATCTGTTGTGGTATTTTGTAATAGCGTTTCAAATTTCTGATATAATGTTCTCATAATTTCTCAATACTACTTCCACAAATATACAGAAATGCACAACGTATTCAACAATACACCCTATTAATTGCTCAATACAATGTGCAGTATTTCTCTTGGAGTTAACGGGTTACTACTGCATGAAGTTGGCGATTTCGAAGCAAGTAACTGTCAACCAATCACTAAAATTGATAGAAGCACAAGCCAGTAAAAAGTCATCCTAACAGCAGGAGTCTTTCAATTACTTTAATCCCCTATGCTCAATACCGATCCTTGGCAGTAAATGTTAAAAAACAAATACTATTAATCCATGTAATTCCTCAAAAGCCCCCCCTTAAATAAAACCAAGCAATCCTTCCAGCTTCATGCCCCTACTCCCTTTGATTAGAATTTGATAGTCTTCCAATTTGGAGTCTTGGAGCCAGTTCCTTAGAGAAAAAGGATCGGGAAAATAAAGGGCTTTAGGAGCTTTAGACAAGGCATACTGGGTATCCTTTCCGGTAAAACAAATTTTATCCAAGCTCATTTGATTCACCAACTCCCCCACTTTCTCATGCTCAGCCTTGCTGTACTCCCCTAACTCATACATGTCGCCAAGGATTACCATCTTACGCTTGCGTTTATCCAACTTATCGAAAGCCTTTAAGGCGCTTTCCATGCTGGAAGGATTGGCATTGTATGCATCCAGCAATACCAGGTTGCTTCTTTTTTCGATGACCTGAGATCGCATATTTTCCGGAACATATGCAGCAATGGCCTTGGCGGCTTCCTTCATGGGCACTTCAAAAAATCCGGCCACACACAGGGCTGCAGCAATATTATCAAAGTTATAATGCCCTATTAGATTG
>NZ_CAXBOC010000409.1:0-5387 GCF_963976465.1 uncultured Cyclobacterium sp.
CCATTAGGTAAAGTACATTTTCATTACCAAAAAAGTCAGCCGGTTTCAAAGCCGCAGCTTGCATGCCCTGCCCAAAAGCATTGGCATACTGCAAGCCTACACTTAATAAATTCCTTGCACCTCTGATCGTTCTGGGAGCAGGTTCAAGGTGGATCAAGCCTCCAGCATCTTCTTGGGAATAACTAAGCTTTTCAAAGCTTCTTCCCATTTGGTTGGCTTTACCAGTTTTCTCCCAAACGGGGCGAACAATATGAACCATTTTCCAATGGGCAACCCATTTTCCACTTGCTCCTTCCCTTAGCTCTCTTTCCGCACCGGCCAAAGCTTTTTCCATGCTTGCACTTACGCCTTCCGTAGATCCAACAGGTATATTGGGCTCCATCCCCCCTTGCCATAAAGCAAAATTACCTTTGCTATCAGGTGTATTCACTGCTCTTCTTACCCTGTCTTCATAATTCCTCATATAGCCATAAGTCATGCCTATGGACTCTATATTGGGGTTGATAAAGGACTGATCCCATGCCATCGCATCTGATACACTATTGATATAATCCCAGCGGCCGGTATTATAACCTACAAAGTGTTTTCCTAAAGCTGCCCTAATTTCCATAAGTTGGAAAGTTGCTTCTAGCTGCTCCACCAGTACATATACCTTGATGGTTCCATCTTCCAGTTTCAAATGCTTTTCCAAAGCACTGATCATCTTATTCCACAATGCGGCTTCTTCGGCCGTTTGAATTTTTGGCAGGTACAGCACTATAGAAGCGTTTGCCGCTAACAAGGCCTGAAAATTATTCACCACATAAAGTACCAAATCCGCAATGGAAGCTGAAAAAGAAGCTCCACTGCTAATCCGAATATGCCTATCGTCTAAATGAAGTCCCCTGGCCCTAAAAATCTTGGTGGTAAAATTCAGCTGTTCTCTCCAATTAACAATTTTTTCCTGACCAAAGAAGCTTTTACTCCAATTGTTCATTTGGGATGCTACCTCTTCAGCCACTGTAAAAAATATTGGGGAGCCCTGGATGGCCAATTTAAGGTTTCGTTGATTGTCCAAGGACATGGTAGACACCTGGCCTAAAGCATCTTCTCCATCAAACATCCAACCATCAGCCCCGGAAAGTAAAGCATAAGCTACATTCCGAATACTACTTTTTAAACTTGCATTGGGCTTTGCTCCGGGCCCGGTACCTTGAATCCACTGTTGCTGAAGATCTGAGGGGATTTCAGCTCCTTCAAATTTGCCAGCCCTGGCATCCGATACCAGAATATTGGTACCCGGTATATTGGTATCCGGATTTAAAAATGTTAATTTACTCCCTTTTCGACTCCTTTCTTTTCTCCTGCGGAGCCTAATATCCATAAGCTTTTTTACTTCTTCATTAAATGGAGCCATGAATGAAAGGGCATCTATCACTCCTGGAGAATAAACATCCCCATAAGTCTCTCTTAAATTATTCCTGATAAGGATTTCGGAATTACTCATCTTTTTAGTTTCTTCTAGGTTATTGTTTTATGGATTAAAAAACTCCCTTTTCCTAATCAGACCTCCACCTACAAGTAAAAGCAAATTGAAAAGGTTTTCATTTGAAATATAGTAAAAGCATAGGAAACAATAATCAAGCAAGATAACAAACCCTTGCAGCTGCCACATTCCCTATTATTTCAATAGCTAATAAATGCTAATGGTTAAATATCTATTTAAATACTTAAGGTAAAAAATTTGTGCAAAGGAAAACCAATTAAAAACATAAAAACTAAACAAATAAAGTGTGTAGAACTCTTCAATGTAAAAGGATAGGGAGCATTAACCCGGGTGATACATTAGATTTTTGTGTCATACATTGGCTTAATCGGTATAAGAAAAATACCACGGGTAAACAACCCGTGGTAAATCAATCCATCATTATTTTATAAGCCATTCTCAATTGTAACAGCTATGCTAAGCCGGACTTCCCAGGTTAAAATTATTTATACCTTCCTGTTTAATAAATGGCTGATTTCTCATCCGTTGTCCAGACACTTTATAAATGGCATTGGCCACTGCACCACCGGTAGGAGGAAGCGCAGGTTCTCCCAGTCCAGTTGGGTCAATTCCATTGTCAATAAAATGAGTTTCGATTTCAGGAATTTCTTTCATGCGAATCAATCGATAGCTATCAAAGTTCTTTTGATCAGCCATACCATCTGTAAAAGTGAGATTGGCAAACATTGCATGCCCCATACCATCCAACATGCCCCCCCTAACTTGCTGATCTGCTCCGGTAGGGTTGATAACTATTCCACAGTCTGTAACAGCAAATATTTTATCCAGCACTGCTTGACCATCTTTAATTTTTGCCTCAGCTACCTGCGCAACATAAGATCTATGAGAAAAATACACACTAAAACCTTGAGAAACCCCTTCCTTTTTGCCCCAGTTTGATTTTTCTGCCACCGTCTCAATTACACCTTTCATTCGGTCAATATCATAATGTATTTCCCCCACAGGGTTTTTCTTGGCTTTGGCCAATAGTCCTAATCTTAATTCAATGGGGTCCTTGCCCATGGCCTCTGCAACTTCGTCAAGAAATGACTGTTCAGCAAAAGCCAAGAAATTGGTTATTGGCGCACGCCATGCATTGGTGGTAATCGGTGACTTGTAATCAGCCGATCTTATTTCCAGGTTATCGATTGCGCCTGCAGGAAAATTATTCTCTCTCGTTGTATTTCCTGCATTGATGCCGGCTCCACTCAACTTATAACCTATCAACTCATCTTTATTGTTCAAAGCAGCTTCAAACCTATACTTAACGGCAGGCCTATAGGCACCACCGGTGATGTCATCTTCTCTTGACCAAGTTAATTTTATAGGGGCTTTTAGCATTTTAGATAGTTCAACTGCTTCCTCTACAAAATCTGCCCTAAGTCTCCTGCCAAAACCACCTCCCAAACGGGTTAATGCTAAACTTACTTTCTCAGGATCTATTCCACAAATCTTTGCTGCTGCTTTTCTAGCACGATCTGGAGTTTGTGAAGGACCTATTAACTCCACACTATCCTCCTTTACATTTGCAAAAAAATTCATGGGTTCCATAGGACTATGGGATAGGAATGGGCATTGGTATTCACTTTTGATTACCCTTGCTGCATTTCTAAAAGCGGTATTTACATCCCCATCCTTTCTTTTGACTTCACCCTCCCCGGAATTCAACAACTCATCAAATTTCTTATCATGGAAGGCTGTAGATTCCAAAGTTCCTTCTATTGGCTCATAAGCAATTTTCAAAAGTTTCCTTGCCTTCATCAGAGGCCAGGTTCCTTCACCTATTACTGCTACATTATTTTTAAAAGTAAGCACATCCTTAACCCCTTTGACTTTTTTTGCAGCTTCTGAATCAACCTTTTTCAGCTTCATTCCAAATGGAGGCCTTTGAATCATGGCATGAAGCATATTTTCCCGATAAACATCCAGCCCATACAAAGGTTGTCCCGTAAACATGGCATCATTGTCTACATTTTTTACTGCTGTTCCAATGATTTTAAAATCATTGATGTCTTTTAAAGCTACATTCTCCGGAACCGGCAATGAAGCTGCATCAGTAGCAAGCTCTCCATAGCTGATTTTTTTTGACCCGTGAACAACATTTCCTTTCTCTGTAGTCAAGGAGGATAAAGGTACATCCAATCGCTTTGCAGCGGCCTCCATTAGCATCTGCCTTGCTGTGGCTCCGGCCTGTCTGAGTCTTTGCCAAGAATGAGGCATGGCTCCAGAGCCACCGGTGACCTGTCTATCGTATTTCTCAGTATCCAAAAAAGCTTGCTTCACTCTTACATTAGACCAATCTACATCCAATTCCTCTGCAACAATCATTGGAAAGGAAGTTTTGATATTTTGTCCCAGTTCGGGGTTGGGTGAATAGATGACTACATGGTTTGTCGGGGATATTGATAGAAAACTATTGTAATTGATGGCTTTATCAAAGATTTCTTCATTGCTGACAACCTTCATTTTGGGAGAATCACAAGCTGACCAATTAAATCCAATCAGTAAACCACCACCTGCAGTTGCTGCAATTTTTAAAAAATCCCTTCTATTTGATTTTAGTGCTTTGTTCATGATTATTTAATTTTTGATGAGGCCAATAAAACTGCTTCCTTGATACGGTGGTAAGTGCCACATCTACACAAATTGGCATTCATCCCATCGATTACCTCTTCCTCGGTAGGTGAAGGGTTATTCTTTAGCATAGCTGCCGCTGTCATTATCTGCCCAGCCTGACAATAGCCACACTGGGCAACGTCCACTTCTTTCCAGGCTTGTTGCACAGGATGATCTCCTGCTTCCGAAAGCCCTTCGATAGTGGTGATCTTAGCATCTCCTACAGAGGAAATCGGTAATCCACAAGACCTAACAGCAGCATCATTGAGATGAACTGTGCAAGCCCCACATTGTGAAATACCGCAGGAATATTTGGTTCCAACCAGTCCCAAGTTGTCCCGAAGTACCCATAGTAAAGGGGTATCTGAATCAACATCTACCTCATAGCTTTTGTTGTTGACTTGAATTTTGTAATTCGCCATATTTATTTAGGTATAGTTATTTTTTACTTCAATTTTAAAACGCTTAGGTTTCCTAAATTAATTAAATTTTATGTCATTCAAGAAATATGCTTTACAAATCAAGAATCTTTAAAGGTAGATCTAATCAATAACCTATTAATTTGAATCTGAATCATATTCATCTTGTAAAAAAATTCATACCATCCTATCATTACTATTTAGATGTGTTTTTTTGGACGGTATTAATTTTTATTTCTCTACACAACACCTCAAAATAAGCTGTTTATTCTTTTGTTATTGAAAAATAAATAATTAAATTTTGAGGTACAATAAACCAACGCAATTTTTCTACCTCAAACCCTAAATTATTATTAAAATGAATAAATTACCGGGCTTACTGGTTTTGGCCGGGGTTATTTTAGTTGTCCTGTTTTTTTATTCCAATCCCGAAGTTTTGGATAAAATATGGTTATGGCTGGTTGGTTTTATTGGTTATTTAATCATGCTGCTTCGTAAAGGTTTTGATAGATTAAAAGACTTATTTAAAGAAAGTGAAACAGCCCCCATTCAAAAGGCATCTAAGGAAAGCCTTAACGATAAAATTAACCATATAAATATAGCCGATAATCCAGATATAAAAAAGATCAAATCTTTGGTAGAAAATGATGGTGTAGCATCAGTCCCGGAGGCTTTGGTAACCATTCTAAGGTATGTAGATGATGGGAATACTACTTTGGGTATGTTGTTTATTGAAAAGAAATTTTTCGCCTACACCTTGGAAGATACTCATCGTGATGAAAAAATACCCGGGGGAACTAGAATTCCGGAGGGACATTATAAACTGG
>NZ_CAXBOC010000410.1:0-5374 GCF_963976465.1 uncultured Cyclobacterium sp.
TCGCTTCACATCTTCCTTATCCAAGTCTCCGTAAATGGCCTTTAACCTTACGTATTCTCTAGTCAATTCATGAGAATCATTGTCTATCTGCGAACCATCGGCTCCTCCAATAAAATTCCAGCCATGTACATCATCTACATAGCCGTTATTATCATCATCAATACCATTTCCGGCAATTTCATCCTCATTGATCCATATTTTACCCTGAAGATCTTCATGATCTATGTCGATTCCGGAATCAATAACCGCTACCACGATCGTAGTTTTTGGAGATTTCCCCTGTAGTAATTTTTCATAGGCTTTTTCTGTACCGGTACCCATAATCCCATCATCTATAGGATCCAGTAAAAACCAGTTATCAGGCGTTTTAAGGCTGTCTTTTAAATAGACCTCACCTGAAAATGCATAAATAGACCCATAACCACTGAGAAAAATTCCCAGTAAAAATGCACAAAAATACGTTTTGAAATTTCTTTCCATAGAATTTGAAATGTATATATAAATTTAAAAGGCATGCTTTACGATCACCCGCTCTAAAAACCAAGAATGTAAGGTACCAAAGATTAAGTTTGTTACAAATTTCAAAAACTTTTACGGTAAGATTATCCTTTTGTTGGTTTATTTTGAAGCTGGACATTAAAACCTGCCCATCTACTTGACAATACATGCAACGAAATAAACCTAGAACCGTTTGTTAAAAAACTTTAAAACAAGTCAGATAACAGAGTTAAAATTATTATCAACTTCTTATTATTTATTTGAATAAATGGAAGGAAGCATTTCCAACACATTGAGTCATTTGATAAATTGTTTTTCTTTTAAATAATAATACGGTAGTAAAAGCACTGCTAATTCACTGATTATTTGACTTGTTTGCATTTAAAAAGAAAAAATCATTGACAACTATTGGAAAATTTGACAATGTGGCTTTATTTTGTACAATCCTTTTACTTTTTCTGAAGTAGTTAGGATTTATATAGAAGAGGCAAGAGACAGGCTCGTTGACCCTCTGGCAACCTGGAAAATCCAAGGTGCCAATTCCTGCCAGATGAAATTGGTTACATCTGGGAATATAAATTCAAAACTTATATATGAGCTCCATACACCATTCAATAAAGGATAAAAACCCCAGAAGCTTTCAACAGCTATTTGATTTCTATTTAAATAGAAATCCAAACCGGCCAAAGTGCGTTTAGCTTATGCTGGTTTTTCCTACAGAAAAAATAATCAGAATTGATAACAAACCTAAAACATAAAAAACATGTCTAAAAATTATCGTTTCGAAACATTGCAAGTCCACGGAGGACAAGAAGCAGACCCATCTACCAATTCTAGAGCTGTTCCTATTTATCAAACCACCTCTTATGTATTCAATTCTGCAGAACATGGTGCCAATTTATTTGCCTTAAAAGAATTTGGAAACATCTATACCAGGATAATGAACCCAACCTCAGATGTATTTGAGAAAAGGGTGGCAGCATTAGAAGGTGGTGTTGCAGCAGTGGCTACAGCTTCTGGCCAAGCCGCACAATTTTTAGCTTTAAACAACTTCCTAAGCGTAGGCGATAACTTTGTTACCTCTCCTTTTCTTTATGGCGGATCTTACAATCAATTTAAGGTTTCATTCAAAAGAATAGGTATTGAAGCTAGATTTGCTAAATCCGACAAGGCAGATGATCTGGCTGCAGAAATCAATGATAAAACCAAAGCCATCTATGTGGAGACAATTGGAAACCCTGAATTCAACGTTCCGGATTTTGAAGCAATTGCAGCATTGGCCAAAAAACATGATATTCCTTTAGTAGTTGACAATACCTTTGGTGCCGGAGGATATCTATGTCAGCCCATCAAGCATGGTGCTAATATTGTAACCTCTTCTGCAACCAAATGGATAGGTGGCCATGGTACTTCTATTGGTGGCGTAATCGTAGATGGAGGAAATTACAATTGGGGTAATGGTAAATTTCCACAATTCTCTGAACCTTCTGAAGGATACCATGGACTTAATTTCTGGGAAACTTTTGGCGATAATAATCCCTTAGGCTTGCCAAATATTGCCTTCGCTATCCGAGTAAGGGTAGAAGGTCTAAGAGATTTTGGTCCTGCCATCAGTCCATTCAACTCTTTCCAACTGCTTCAGCGATTAGAAACCCTTTCTCTTCGTGTTCAAAGAACTGTAGATAATGCCTTGGAATTGGCGAAATGGTTGGAAGCACACCCTAAAGTGAAATCAGTTAATTACCCGGGCTTAACTAATAGCCCTTATCACGAAACGGCGAAAAAATACCTTACGAATGGATTTGGGGGAGTCTTAAGCTTTGAAATTGTAGGGGAAAAAGAAACAGCTTCCAATTTTATTAATAATCTGGAATTAATCTCACATGTGGCCAATGTAGGTGATGCCAAAACTTTGATCATTCAACCTTCAGCCACTACTCATCAGCAACTTTCTGATGACGCCCAATTAGCCGCCGGGGTAACGCCAACATTGTTAAGACTTTCTTCAGGTATAGAACACATTGAAGATGTGAAAGCCGACCTATCGGCCGCTTTCGACAAAATTTAAAATTATTAAAATGAACCTTCAATCGCCGCATTTGACTATTGAAATGACCCAGGAGATTTTCTATTGCCAGGAAGCATTACTTTTGGAGTCCGGAGAATCAATTCCGGAGTTTCAATTGAGTTTTACGACCCAAGGCCAATTAAACGCAAACAAAGACAATGTTATTTGGGTCCTGCATGCCTTAACCGGTGATGCCAACCCTCATGAATGGTGGTCAGGATTAATTGGAGAGGACAAGTTTTTTGATCCTTCCAAATATTTCATTGTCTGTGCCAATTTTCTTGGTTCCTGTTATGGCTCTACCCAACCTTTAAGCAATAACCCTAAAAGTGGGGATCCTTATTATTATGACTTTCCCAATATTACCACGAGGGATATTGCAGCGGGATTGGATAAATTAAGAATACACCTGGGATTGGAAAAAATCAATACGGTAATTGGAGGTTCTTTAGGTGGTCAAGTAGGTTTAGAATGGGCAGTTTCATTAGGAGACAAGCTTGAGAATGCCATAATCGTGGCTTCCAATGCCAAGGCTTCACCTTGGATTATTGGTTTTAATGAAACCCAAAGGATGGCCATAGAATCGGATAGCTCTTGGGGAAAACCACATCCTGAAGCTGGCAAGAAAGGCCTGGAAACAGCTAGGGCCATAGGCATGTTGAGTTATAGACATCCCATGACTTTCCTGCAAAACCAAAGCGAAACAGAGGAGAAAAGGGATGATTTTAAAATAAGCAGTTACCTAAGGTACCAAGGGCTAAAATTGGCCAATCGATTTAATGCGCTGTCTTATTGGATTCTATCCAAAGCCATGGACAGCCACGACATCGGAAGAAGGCGAGGTGGAACACCCGTTGCCCTTTCAAAAATTAAATGTAAAGTACTTTCAATTGGAGTTGATACGGACATCTTATTTACAAGTGAAGAATCCAGATATATCAGCAAACATGTACCAAAAGGAACCTACAGGGAAATATCCTCAATATATGGGCATGATGCCTTCCTTATAGAATACGAGCAATTGCAATACATTTTAAAATCATTTTACTTAGAAAATAACGGTTAGTCAAAGATTCACTTGGAATGATCTCATACACCAGGATAAAGGAAACATGTCTCTACGTAGATGATTTAGATCTAGCTGAAAGGTTTTATCATCAAATATTAGAAATGCCATTAATTTCTAAAGAGGATCAGAGACATGTTTTTTTCAGATGTGGAGACAGTGTCTTGCTTTGCTTCTTACTTGAAATAACTAAGCATGACAGCAATTTGCCGCCACATTTTGCCTATGGCAAGCAGCACATTGCTTTTGAAGTGGAACATAAAGATTATTTAGAGATTAAGAAAAAATTAAGTGACAAGGGTATAACCATTACCCATCAACAGGAATGGAAAAAAGACATCAGCAGTTTTTATTTTGAAGATCCTTTCGGACATGTCTTAGAGATTGTCCCTACAGGCATGTGGGACTAATATTTTTTGCTAATTTCAATTAATGCCAACTTTTTAATACAAACTCCATATTATTTTAATGATAAATTTTATTGAAGGGTTGTGGATTGCATTAACTTTTAGAATATTGCAATAAAAACAATAACTACAGTTAGATGTCAAAATATTTTCTATTGATTATAGGCATATGTGCATGCCTTTTTTCTTGCACCAACCAAAGTATGGAGTTTAATAACAACCAAGTAATCGCCCACAGAGGGGCTTGGAAAACTAGCCCTCATCCTCAAAATTCTCTGGCTTCACTGCAGGAGGCTTTTGACTTGGGCTGCACCGGATCAGAGTTCGATGTCTGGATGACTTCAGACGGAATCCTGGTAGTAAACCATGATGCAGACCACCATGGAATGGAAATAGAGGAAACCACCTATGCTGAGCTTTTGGAAAAACCTTTGCCTAATGGGGAAAAAATTCCTACCGTAGAAGAGTATTTGACCTATGGTATGAAACAAAATAAAACCAAGCTCATCTTTGAGATAAAGCCTTCGAGAGTATCTAAAGAAAGAGGAATTGAATTGGCAGAAAAATCTGTCGCCATTGTTAAAAAATTAGGCGCTGAAAAATGGGTAGATTATATCACTTTTGGTTATGAAATGGGACTAAAAGTTATCTCTTTGGACCCCGAGGCAAATGTAGCCTACCTTACGGGTGACAAAACGCCCCAAGAGCTAAAAGATGACGGTTTTTTTGGCTTCGATTATAATATCAAAAAAGTGAAAGAAAACCCTCAATGGATCAAAGAAGCCCAGGACCTTGGTTTAACTGTTAATGTCTGGACGGTCAACAAGGAAGATGATATGAAATGGTTAATGGATCAAAATGTGGAATTTATTTCTACTGACGAACCTGAATTATTATTTTCTCTTATCAACCAATAAATGAAACTTATCAGTAGATTACCTGGTATTTTTTTCTTGTTAACAGTTGCTTCGATTATTGGCTTTTCCTGTAGCGAACCCGAACAGTCTACTCAGAAGGTTAAACATATCATTTTAATCGGGCTGGATGCATTCGGATCGAGAGGTTTCCAGAAGGCTTCTACTCCCAATATGAATAAGATGACGGAAAACGGAGCCATGGCTCCGTTTTCTCGTTGTTTACTCCCAACCAACAGTTCTCCAAACTGGACAGCAATGCTTACCGGTGTGGGGCCATTGCAACACGGCGTTTATGACAATGATTGGGAAAGGGACAAGGAGAAATGGCCTCCCGTTTTAACTACTGACGAGGGGGTTTACCCAAGTTTAATTAACTGGGTAAAGGAACAAATTCCATCTTCCAAAGTTCATTTTTTCT
>NZ_CAXBOC010000411.1:0-5360 GCF_963976465.1 uncultured Cyclobacterium sp.
TGAAAGTGAGCCAAGTAATATCGTTTGTATTGATAACTGTCCATACTATGAGCTTCCAAACGTTTTTACCCCAAATGGAGACAATATAAATGAAACCTTTCAAGCTTTTGACAATCCTTATGCCAAGTGCCCCAGGTTTGTAGAAGCGGTTGCCATCAAAATCTATAACAGATGGGGTGTATTGGTACATGAATACAACAGTGCTCAAGCTTCAGAGAACAATATTTTCATCAATTGGGATGGTAAAGACCAAAATGGTAATGATCTTCCTTCTGGCACCTATTACTATGAAGCCATAATTCTTTTTGATGTCTTGGACGAAAACCGTAGGCAGCAAAAGATTAAAGGAACAGTACAACTAATGAAATAATAAACATTTAATGTATGGTATAGGAGAAATGAAGTCTTGACCTAACCCTTTAATCACTTTAAAATAATCTTTCCTTCTAAAAAATAATGACCAAATAACTAAAAATTGAGCCTACTCATTTTTTTACTTATCTTTGAGCCTTTATTTTAAATTTGAACCAATTACAATGGTAGCTTATATGTTTCCGGGCCAAGGAGCCCAATTCCCAGGCATGGGAAAGTCACTTTATGAAAGCAGTTCAGAAGCCAAAGTATTATTTGAAAAGGCCAATGAAATTCTTGGGTTTAGTATAACCGATATCATGTTTGATGGTACCCAGGAAGAATTAAAACAAACCAATGTAACCCAACCCGCAGTATTTCTCCATTCTGCCATAGCCGCTTTAACAGCCGCTAACTTTAACCCTGACATGGTAGCAGGGCATTCCTTAGGGGAATTTTCTGCGCTTGTAGCCAACAAAGCATTAAAATTTGAGGATGCATTAAAATTGGTTCACCAAAGAGCCCTTGCCATGCAAGAGGCTTGTGAAATCAACCCTTCTACCATGGCTGCCATTCTTGGACTAGCCGATGAGAAGGTAGAAGAAATTTGTGCTTCCATTGGAGGGCAAGTAGTCGTAGCAGCGAATTACAATTGCCCGGGACAATTGGTCATTTCAGGAAGCTTGGAAGGAATACAAATTGCTTGCGAGCAATTAAAGGAAGCAGGAGCTAAAAGGGCGCTTCCACTACCTGTGGGAGGCGCTTTCCATTCTCCACTAATGGAACCTGCCAAGCTTAAGCTGGAAGCTGCAATCAATGCCACTACTTTTTCCGAACCGATTTGTCCGGTATATCAAAATGTAAGTACCACTGCAGTTAGCGATATTGATGCCATCAAGGCAAATTTAATTGCTCAACTTACCGCTCCCGTCAAGTGGACCCAGTCTGTACAAAACATGATCAAGGATGGATCTACCCAATTTATAGAATGTGGCCCAGGGAAAGTATTGCAAGGCTTGGTAAAAAAGATCAATAGAGAAGTTGAAACCAAATCGCTCGATTAGTGTTTTCTATATAGCAATAATTTGAAACAAAAGCCTATTTCCACAGATGGAAATAGGCTTTTGTTTTTAGGTTTTTAGCCCATATATTGATTCAATCCTATCCGCACTAAAAAGCCATTAAACGACCTACTAAATAAAAGGAGAATTTGTAAGCTTTCTTATTGAAATTACCAAGTTTATTTAGCCCTCCTGCCAAGCCTTCACTTTCAATTTGTCTTCGCACGCTTGCATTAATTCTACGGAAGACTTTCCAAACTCAGGATGAATATAATCCGGTAAGACTTCGACCAAGGGCACCAGCACAAAGTTTCTTAAGGTCATTTGAGGGTGCGGCACTTTCAGTCTTTCGGTATTAATGATTTCATTGTCAAAATAGAGAATGTCAATATCCATGGTTCTATCCCCCCACTTCACCTCTCGCTTTCTGCCCAATTGTTTTTCTATTTGTTGGATAAAATTCAGGCATTCCTCCGCCTTCATAGACGTATTCAACACAAGCACCTGATTTAAATAAGCCCCTTGCGAATTTCCTCCCCAAGCTGCTGTATGATAGATTGAAGATGCCTTTTCCAAGTTCATTTTTTGGACGAGTAGTTTGCTTGCTTTGTCGAGCAAAGAAAGCCTATCTCCCATATTTCCTCCTAAGCCCAATGCTACCTGATGCATAAAGAATTAATTAAATCAAAACCAACAGTTTTGTGAAAAATAGGTTAATTTTGAATATTATTAAAAGAGAGCAAAGATATGAAATTTTTGAGCAATGTATTGGCCGTCATTGTTGGACTGCTAATTTTCTGGGTAATAGGCTTCTTTTTATTGGCCGGAATCATCGCTATTGGATCCAGTGGGGATCAAGCGACTATTGAAGAAAATTCAGTGCTGCACATAAAGCTCAACGGTATACCGATTGTAGAAAGTGCGCCGGATGATGATCTTGGTTTACCAACCCTACCTTACCTTGGGAATACTACCACTATAGGACTCAATCAAATAATTAAAGCCATCCGCACAGCTACAGAAAATGATGACATCAAAGGAATATACCTGGAAAGCGGCATGCTATCGGCGGGGCAAGCCCATATCCTGGAAATTAGAAATGCACTCAAGACGTTTAAAGATAATGGAAAATTCATTGTCTCTTATTCTGAGTACTATACTGAGGCCGGTTATTTTCTTAGTTCCGTAGCAGATGAAATCTACGTTAACCCCATAGGTGATGTTGAATTCAATGGTCTGGCAAGTGCGCCGGTTTTCTTCAAAGGTCTATTTGAAAAATTAGAGATTGAACCTGTGATTTTTAGAGTAGGTGAATTTAAAAGCGCCGTTGAACCATTCATTTTAAAGAAAATGAGTGAAGAAAACCAACTTCAGACCAAACAATACCTCAATGACATCAACACTGTTCTTGTAGAGGGTGTAGCTGAAAGTCGTCAGCTTGACCTGGAAAAGATGAGATCGGTTAATGATGGTATGTTGGTAAGAAATGCTCAAGATGCGCTTGACTACAAATTGGTCGACGGACTTTGGTATGATGATCAGGTAAAAACACGATTGAAGGAAAAGTTGGGCTTATCAGAAGACAGCAAAGAAATCAATAGCATCGGCATCACAGGAATCAATCAAACTGCAAAAGCAAAAAATCGCCTTTCTGAAAACACCATAGCACTTATCATTGCTGATGGTGAGATAGTGGGAGGTGAAGCTTTGGATCAAATTAGTTCTGATCGCTTTTTGAAAGAAATTAGGAAAGCCAGGAAAAATGAGGATGTGAAGGCCATAGTAATAAGAATTAACTCTCCGGGTGGCTCCGTCATTGCTTCGGAGGTGATTTGGAGGGAGCTTTCTGAAGCCCAAAAAGAAAAACCATTGATCGCTTCCATGTCCAATTATGCTGCGTCCGGAGGCTATTATATAGCCGCACCGGCAGATACCATTGTGGCCTACCCCAACACCATTACAGGATCTATAGGTATTTTTGGTTTATGGTTCAATGCCAAAGGATTCTTGAACAACAAACTTGGTATTACCACAGATGAAGTCAAAACAGGCAAATATTCAAACTTGCTTGACCCGACAAAACCTATTTCAGAAGCAGAAAAAGCCATCATGCAAAAAAAGGTAGAAGAAGGTTATGATACTTTTATCAGTAGGGTTTCTGAAGGTAGAAATATGAGCAAAGAGCAAGTGCTAGCCATAGCCGGTGGTAGGGTTTGGTCTGGTAAAATGGCCAAAGAAAAAGGCTTAGTAGATGTATTGGGAGATTTTGATGATGCCATCGAGATTGCGGCGAAAAAAGCCGGCATAGAGGAGGATTACAAACTCGTGGTTTACCCCAAACAAAAAAGCATGTTAGAACAGATTATGGAAGATTTTGGCACTGATATAGAGAGCACCTACCAACGCATCAAAATGGGCCAATCCTATGAGATTTTTAAAACGCTTGAACGACTCGAAAAGCTGCAAGGCAGCATGGTGCTTTTACCTTTTCAATCAGAAATTAAATAACTAAACATAACAATGAATATTTCCAAGTTTTCAGGATTTAAAGCACCCATTTTCAATCTACCTGTTTTAAAATTTCAAGTCGCACTACTTTTGTTTATTGGGGTTCAAACCCATGCATTAATTGCGCAGGAAACCTATAATATAGCTACCTACAATATACGCTATGCGAACCAAAATGATGAGGGAAATCTATGGGAAGACAGGGCTCCACATCTAATAAACTTGATTCAATTCCATGAAATGGACATCATTGGAACCCAAGAGGGATTGTTCAACCAGCTTGAATTGGTAAAAGAAGAATTGAATTTTCCATACATAGGTGTGGGAAGAGATACAGGAAAAAAAGAAGGTGAATTTAGCGCTGTATTTTATAATCCCGAAAAATTTACTTTACTCGAACAAAGTACTTTTTGGCTTTCTCCTACTCCAGAAAAACCATCTAAAGGATGGGATGCCTCTTTGAATAGGGTTTGTTCTTGGGCAAAATTCAAAACCCAAGATGAGCAAGAATTTTATGTTTTCAATGTTCATTATGATCATAGGGGACAAAAAGCAAGAGAGGAAAGCAGCAAATTAGTGCTTCAAAAAATCAAATCAATCAATAAAGAGAACCTTCCTTGTATCCTTACGGGAGATTTTAATATTGAGGATGACAATCCAGCCTACGATGAAATCACCAAGGGGAATTTGATGAAAGACAGTAAAAAAGAATCTACCCTCCCTCCTTATGGGCCATTGGGCACCTTTACAGGGTTTAAATGGGACATGTTGCCCAATAAGAGAATCGATTACATTTTTGTGAACGATAAAGTAAAAACGCTTCACCACGGAACCCTATCGGATAATTATGGCAAAAAATACCCTTCTGATCACTTTCCGGTAATGGTAAAAGTTCAGCTGGGCAATTAATAACCTAACAGCAATTCAAGGTTCTTCTATTTGCAAAAAGCGGATAACTTTTGGTAATCCTTTCCATAAAGGTGCGCCAAAAAGTATTAATGTATTATTTTTGCACCTCAAAATGATTTAAAATGGCACTACCTACCAAATATACCCCCTCAAATACTGAATCCAAATGGTACCAATACTGGATGGAACATGGAATGTTTCATTCTGAACCGGACAGCAATAAAGAACCTTATTCCATTGTAATCCCCCCTCCCAATGTGACCGGTGTACTCCACATGGGGCATATGCTTAACAATACCATCCAGGACATCCTTGTAAGGAAAGCGAGAATGGAAGGTAAAAATGCATGTTGGGTTCCCGGAACCGACCATGCATCTATTGCCACTGAGGCAAAGGTGGTGGCCATGTTAAAGGAAAAAGGGATAGAAAAAAAATCACTTAACCGAGAATCTTTTCTCACCCATGCATGGGAATGGAAAGAAAAATATGGTGGGATTATTCTTGAGCAGCTGAAAAAGCTAGGGGCTTCCT
>NZ_CAXBOC010000412.1:0-5341 GCF_963976465.1 uncultured Cyclobacterium sp.
CTGGTTGAGTTTTTTCTTCTACATATTTTGACACTACACCTTGAACATCCGCACTAATAAGCAGGTTCTCACCACCCAACACGGTGCCATGAATGGCATAATTGGCCACTGTAGCCATTAAGCGATGGTCCTCTTGATGTACAATTTTCAAAATCCCAATTTTCCTGTCCACCGCACCGTCAGGATTCATTCCCAAAAAGGCTTTGTCATCAATGTCTCTGGCTCTTCGGTTGATATTGGCTGCTGAGTGCCCCCAGCCTACGCCTAGGCTAGCCGGTGCCAATTCATTTATTCCTCTTTCAATTCCCGCCAATAGTTTGGTCGTCACAAGTTCAGTATAATTGGTATCAATCGGATGGGTGTAACGTTCCCCCATAAATGCTTCAGGAAGGCCCGGCGCCCCTACTTCAGGAGCTGAATGGGTATGGGTAACTGACCACCAAAAATTATTACTGGAAATCCCAAACCTCTTCTCCACCAATTCCGCCACCTTATCATAGGTGGCAGGTGATATTACACAAATATCAGTGGAGACCAATGCAAATTTGGAATCACCATCATCTAATATTAAAATTTGATGGTAAATACTATCCAGAACCCCTTCCGATAACCTGGCCCCATATCCCAATAATTGTTTGGGAACTTTCGGTGTAATATTTTCTTTGACCACCGCAGCTTTAAAATCTCCGGCAAAGGTTGTATTGTTCACTTTCTCCAAAGCTACATTCAAAGCTTTTGGAGTGGCTCCACCACTTAACTGAAAGGTTGAAAAAACCCACAGAAGCAGTACCAATGGTTTGACTTTATTTTTCATTTTCGTCGGTTAATTGAGCTTTTTAAAAGTAATTTTATTTCAATTACATTATTCTACTTTTCGAATATAAGCCAATAAATCGGCCATTTCCTGAAGTGAAATACTTTGCTCAAGCCCCGTAGGCATGGCAGACATTTCAATTAATTTTAAAGATTTAATATTCGTCCTAGCAATGCTCTTATCTATACCACCTGCATTTCTAAGGTTAATGGCCGTAGGTGTTTCAGAGGAAATAAGCCCTTGAAGCAACTCTCCACTTTGCAATTCTACTTCCCAAAGATCATATCCATCTGCAATGGATAAATTGGGGTTTAGAATATCACTCATGATACTTGCCCCACGTCTATTTTTAAGGGAAGAGAGATCGGGACCAAAGGCCATACCCAGTTCTTCTCCCATTTGATGACAAATCGCACAATTCTTCTGAAAAACAGTTGCTCCTTCAGCAATGCTCCCATTAAGGTCAAGAGCAGGTTGGTAATTGGCTATGATTTTCTCACTCTCTCCTTCCGCTCGGTTCAAAATGGCTCTAGCCCTCAATCTAAGCGCTTCATCTTTATTCGCCATCAAGCCAACACTTCTCCGCCAGCCTATAGTTGCTTTTTGAACAACACCATCTTCAAGAGCAGTCAATAAAACAGCAATTCGCTCTCCATTTGTCATCATGGCACTAATGGCGGCATCTCTAAGTTCAGGGGTAAAACCATCCCATCGCTTGAGCACCAATTGAGAAAAAGAATCGTTTTCGGATTTACTTAAAGTACGGAAAGCCGCTAATTGGACAGGTAGGGGTTCACTAGGGTCAACCAAACTTACAAGCATATCATGGAATTGAGAAATATTGACCATGGACAAAAATCTTATCCCAATACTTCTTTCTTCCCCGCTCAATGAGTTGTTCATGGCAATTGCCTTTGCCTTGGTCAGGGCTTCTTCTTTCCCACTTAGATTGTCTAAGCCAATACCCTCTAGTACTTGGATGGCTGCACCTTTCAATTCTATGGAAGGATGTGCAAAAACACTTGAAGCCAAGAGATCTGCCGTAGCACGATTTGAACCTTCTGTTTTATTGCTTTTTATCCCTTGGGCCAAACCTCGCAAAAGTGCCGGTTGCCAATTGTATTCATTACCTGCATTCTTTTGAGTGGCTCTTTGCACCATGTTAAAAATGGCTTTTTCATCCCTACTTGCGCCAACCATAGCCGCTAGTTTTTGAACCATTCCATTATAAGCTGGAGTAGCAGTATATTGATCCAAGACCGGGTCAATCAAGCGGCTACTTTGAGAAAAAGGTGCTGAAAGCGCTGCCAATTGCACCCACTTGTCGTCAATATCCTTAAACAACAACTCCTTCCTAACCTGAAAGGCATTTTCACTTTCAATATACCCAAGGGTTTGCATCAATTGAAACCTTACCTTAGGGTCCGGATCATCTCTCAGGGATAGTAAATGTGATTCAAGATAAGATGATTCAATTAAGAAAAATTCTGATAATTTTACTGCATTTTCTCGTACACCGGCAACCGGATCCTTAAACGAACTTGCAAGGGTTTCTTGATCTAGAGCATCCATTCCCTGCAATGTCCATAAAGCATGGAGTCTGCCCAAGGGACTTTCTCCTGAGACTGCTAATTTTTTCAAGGCAGACACTAAACTTTCAAGATTCTGATCCACAATAAGGCGCTGGGAATTCATCCTCCACCAAGCATTTTCATGAGACAAATGACTTAATAACTCCTTAGGAGAAGCTGTTGCCAAAGTCAATTTGTCTGACCAATCAATAGGGGAAGTCCCTTTAGGGGTGATCCTATAAATCCTCCCTTGGTCTGTCCCATTGTATAATGCCCCTGATTGCACCACTTCCTCGGCCATCCATTCAGGATGCTCTATAATCTGGCGATAATAATCAATTATATACAATGCCCCATCAGGTCCAACATAGGCATTTACCGGTCGAAACCAAGCATCTGTCGAAGCCAAGAATTCCTTGTCTTCATGCTCCCTTGAAGCTTTAAAACCCGTACCATCATCTTTCACAAAATCCACATGAACTAAATTAC
This sequence comes from uncultured Cyclobacterium sp., assembly GCF_963976465.1. Classification (NCBI taxonomy): domain Bacteria; kingdom Pseudomonadati; phylum Bacteroidota; class Cytophagia; order Cytophagales; family Cyclobacteriaceae; genus Cyclobacterium; species uncultured Cyclobacterium sp. Next base: position 2,875 of record NZ_CAXBOC010000412.1, read on the forward strand.
TGACCGGCTCTGAAACGAAGGTTGCCCTCTCATACCTGTCCGGAAAAGCCCCTCCCAAGTAGGCTGTAAGCCCACATGCAGATGTCATCACACCCAAATCTGTCAATAACTGGTGCTGAGGATTGATAGTTATAGGAAATACTTCTGCTCCACTCCCATGATCAGAAGAAGATTGGGTAACCTCAGTAATTACCAAATGAGGATTTCTATCTAAGTAATCTGCGGTTAATACCTCCTGTATTATATGGTTGCTATTGTTCACTAAAAACCTGTGACCAAAAGCATCTGCAGTATGACCAAATTGGGTACGACTACTTAGCAATTCCAAATCATAGGTGTCCGGTTTAAACCGAATACTTCTACCCCCTGCATTTTGGGGCAGCCTATTAATATCCGGTTTATCAGGATAAAATACATCTGTTCCTTTATCCCCTAGTAAGTCCTCATATATGGTGGTGGTTACCGCAGGTTCATGTCCCAGATAAATCCAATTGTCAAGGGCCAGTTTTGGACTGTTTACATTGTGTTGAGGGTTAGAAAGTGCAAACCCCGTTAATAGGGTTTGCCTGATATCTGCTTTTCCATCATCATCGCTGTCTTCCAAATAGTAAACATTTGGTGGATCGGTAACAATAACTCCTTTTTTCCAGCGCATGATCCCGGTAGGGACCACCAGATTATCTGCAAAAATGACACTTTCATCCATAATTCCATCCCCATCAGTATCAGACAAGCGTTTCACTTTTCCGGAGCCACTGAGGTCTAATGGATAGCCATGCATTTCGACTACGAACATCCTACCTTGTTCGTCTATTACCATATCCACAGGGTCTGCCACAAGTGGCTCCCCGGCAATCAGTTCAATTTGAAAGTCATCCTCTAAAACAAAAGTAGACAATGCATTTTCAAGGGACCTATCCTCATTGGTGGACTTTGGCTGACAAGCATAAAGCAATAGGGCAAAGCCTAATACAAAAACGGTGATACGTTGATGGTTATAAAAGCCTTTAATCACCGGAAAACTCAATTTCTTTGTTCGCATGTTAAAATTTTTATTTATTTAATCTTTTTGCTTTAAAGGAAAGTAGTAATCAACCCTAGTAAAAAAACCATAATTTACACCCCTGGAAATTCATTATTCACTTTTTATCTATTCATAGCTGACGTGATTATCAACACCAAATCAAGGGCGAAAAATGAGGGATTAATAAAATCTGTAAAATGTGGGTTTTGATAAATTTATTAAAGAATTTACTATTTGCAAAACAGATTTTTATAAATGGAAATTAATGTAAATGAACGATAAACAAAACGAACATTGGAGATTCAGTAATCAGCCCTTCAACTTTCCTTCACTTATGATAAATACTTTTCACTGGAAATGAAGCGCACATTATTACCAACTGACCTAAATGCAGGAAACCAATTAAAACAAAGCCGGACCCTTTCAAAAACCAACCCTTTATCAAGCGCAAAAAGCAATAATATGCAATGGTTCTTCTATAATATGGTGTAGTTTTTTTGTTTTATAAAATATCAAGAAACAGCACTAAGCATATTTGATGTAGAAATACAAAACCATAGCCATTACAATGGCCCACCAGATCAATGGGTTTCTCCAGCCTTTCTGCTGCTCTCTTTCACTTTTCGGTAGAGAAAGGCTTTCTTTGGTCCAGATCAAACCTTCCAATTCTGCTTCACTTTTTCTTTGGGTGACCAAACTGACGAGGACGCACAGTAGCATACAGGTCCAAAAAACAATTCCTGTTCTATTAAAAAATGGCATCTCCGGAAAGAAAAACTCTACCAGTAATGACAAAGGAATGGCCAGCAAGCCTGCCGTTAATGCCCCTGCATGGGTAGTTCCTTTCCAGAATATCCCCATCAAAAACATGGTCGCGATCCCAGGGGTAAACAGGCCGTAGGCATTTAGAAGGTAAATAAATATGGGTTTTTCGGAATAATACACAAGAATACCGGTACATAATATTCCAATTAGAATTACCAAAACGCCTGTAATTCTCCCAAATCGTACAGAGGATGCTTCAGAAGCATTTGGCCGAAAATAAGGCAGGTAAACATCAATTGTCAAGATGGTTGTACAAGAGTTTATGGCTCCTGACAAGTGCGACATGATCGCCGCTATTAGTCCTGCCATCACCAGCCCTACCAAACCTGTAGGAAGCAAGTGCTCAACCAGCATGGAAAAGAGCAAGTCTGGTTTTTCAAGGTCAGGGAAAATTTTGGGTGCTACGATGGCAGGTATAATGATCAAAAGGGGAATTAAAAACTTAAGATAATCGGCGAAAATCACCCCCATACGGGCATGCCATTCATTTTTTGCCGCCAGAGTTCTTTGGACGATAAACTGATTGGTTGCATTGTAAAAGATACTAATACAAAGTAATCCTCCCAAATACATGGTCCAAGGAAAATCAGGATCATTGGCTGGCAACATCAATTCCCA
>NZ_CAXBOC010000413.1:0-5316 GCF_963976465.1 uncultured Cyclobacterium sp.
TGAGTGGGAAGGCTTAGCCAGACTGTTTGATCTAAATCAAGTAGACCAAGTGTATCGAGGAAAAAAGGGGGATGACGTTTTTGAAAAAGCAGTGAATGCATTTTTTGAAGACAAACCTGATTTCCTATTCTTAAACATTGATGAGATTGACCATTTTGGACACCATGATGGACATGATTCTGAAGCTTATTTTAATGCTATCACGCACTACGACAGCCTAATTGGCCGTTTCATTCAGCAACTTGAGCAGGAAGGGCTGATGGAAGAAACTTTATTGATGATTACCGGTGACCACGGTGGCATCAATAAAGGACATGGAGGCACTTCTTTAAATGAATTAGAAATACCTATCATCATGTATGGAGCCGGAGTAAAAAAAGGGTTGATCATAGACAAGCCATGCTATATTTATGACGTTCCGGTAACCTTGGCCTACGCCATAGGCATAACTCCTCCCAGTGCAGGGATTGGCAGACCCATTCTTGAAGCCTTTGACAAAAATAGTACCTCAGCTCCATATGTGCCTATGCCTTTGGTTGCCCCTATTTCAGGTTTGTATTCACAGCCCCCTATTTCAGTGGAAATAAAGGTAGATGATGCAACGGCGGAAATTTTCTATTCCTTAGACGGATCCATACCTACTAAAGAAACAGGTATAAGATACGACAAGCCTATTCAAATTCTCAACAACACCATTGTTACGGCATTAACCTATAAAAGTGGAATATATAGCCGCCCGGAAATTAACCAATACAGAATAGGGAATGACGAAGAAGGTAAAATATTTTGGGATTATTATGAAGGAAATTTCACTCAACTCCCCGATTTTACAGGTTTGAAAGCTATAAAATCAGGGAAAAGTAAAGAATTTAGCCTGAAGCATATCTCCCACCGATCCGATCATTTTGCTATTCAATTTAAAAGCACTTTGTCTCTTCCCGGTTCAGGTAAATATACCTTTTATACCCAATCAGATGATGGAAGTAAAGTTTTAATAGATGGTGAGGTACTTATAGACCATGATGGCTCTCATTCCAGTAGTTTAAAAAGCAACCATATTGAGTTGGAAGAAGGCCTTCATTCCATTGAGGTTTTGTACTTCGATGACATTTCCGGGGAGGAACTAGAAATATACATTGAAGGTCCAAACATCCCCAAACAAATAATTACGGACAAGTTTATTCAATAGGTTTACTTTTTCGGTAAAACTATTTTTTGATTACTGTTCGGGGGATTGCAGCAGGTAAGCGACTTAGCATTTCATTGTTTAAAAGCTGTGTGGCATTGGTAAAACTTGAAACATTGATAACATTGTTTTTTTGCCTTCCTATCAAAACCACTTCATCCCCAACTTCCACTTTTTCAATATGCGTAATGTCTACCATAAATAAATTCATATTAATCAGGCCTACTATTGGGGCTTTTTTCCCATGAATCAGCACCTGACCTCTATTGGAAAGGGCTCTGGGGTAGCCATTTGAATACCCCAAAGGGAGTACAGCAATTCTCATATTCTGTGTGGCCTGAAAAGCCGTACCATAACCGATAAATTCACCTTGATCCACTGTTCTAATATCCATGATATCCGTTTTCCAGTTAAAAACTCTTTTCATCGTTGAGTCGGAGCTTTTATTGGTTTGGTGCAAATGCGCATAATAAACATCCGGACTTGGCCAGAAGCCATACTGTGCCACTCCTATCCTAACCATATCATAGACAGTATCCTTCATCGCCAAAGCTGCAGCGGAACAGGCAATATGTCGAATTTCGGGGATCATTTTTTTATCCTTACAAGTTTTTAGAAAACCTTTGTACCTCTTGTGTTGTCTGTCAATCTTAAATTGATTGGAAACACTTTCTGCACCACCAAAATGTGTGCAGAGGCCTTCAAATTTCAACCACTCCGCATTTTGTTTTAAAAAGGCAAGAGCTTTTGGAAATTCCTGGGCATGCATTCCTGTTCGGTTGGCACCGGTTTCTACTTCTACATGTACCAAAGCTTGCTTCCCCACTTTTTTGGCTTCCTCCAAAACCTTAGCAAGTCGATTGAAATTATAAACGAAAAAAGAAATCCCATTAGAAATGGCCCAACCCAGATCTTCTTCATAAATGATCCCCATGATCAACACCTTGCTTTCTGCTTTGCAGACATTCAATACTTGTTCGGCTTCAAAGGAAGAAGCCACGGAAAAATGATTGATACCGCATCTTTCCGCCATGGGGACAAATGCTTCTATTCCATGTCCATAGGCATTGGCCTTGACCACCGATGATAGTATAGGCTTGTCCCCAATCTTCTTTCTAATGAAGTTTACATTGCCTTTATAAGCAACTTGATTTAATTCTATTCTCGAGGAATGTTTTACCATTGTTTTTTTATTTCCCGCCAGGTATAGGATTTTCCCCAACTATTTTTTGCTAGTTCTTTTACTTTATTTACTTCGTTTTGAGGTACCTCATCCATTTTTGCTGTAGCATCAAGATTGTTGTAATGAAAAGCGTAAATTCTTGCGGCAAACTCGTGAATTGGAAGGGAGGATTCCCCGTGATTTTCTCCATTTCCATAGACTGATGGACAAATTCCTTGGCCCCAATTTTGACGTCCTTCATTGTTAGGGTTTAGGAAATAAGCTCTAATTATGCCTTGGGGGTCTTTTTCTACACGAAGTAATGAGATTGCGTGGAAACCCAACATCTCTCCTTTTGCAGAGGTTATAAATATACCTACAGGATTTGGGTATACTAGCCGGTGTCCACCATTGTATTGAGGATGGCACATGGCATAAAACACTTTAACAAAACCATCAAAATCAACGATAGCATTGGATAAATAATCATAGGCAGAGGCAAAACCTATTTGTATCCACTGTCCATACAAACCAGGGTTTACCCATTTGTGAGGATCTTCCCCCCTACCTGAGGCCCTTCGCATCATTTCATTATAGATCTTATCCAGCATAGGCACTAAGGTCACCGAAACGGCATCCAGTTGATGATCTAATTTTTGAACCAAACCCAAAGCTGATTCTGAATATTTTATTTCCTTTCCTTCAAACCGGAAACTTAAATCATTATGCACTGCTGCAGCATGTACCATATGAATCAGCTTAGCAGGTGCATGTTGACTCCACATACTGATTCCTCTGGCACTTTGACAAGTCGGGTTGTTGCCCTGCCCTACTCCAAGGGGTTGACCTAATATTCTTAGTAAGGCCCCGATTAGAAATTGCTTGGGACTTACCTCTCCTTTAGCGTTGCCTAGTGACTTGATGATTCTTTCTTTAACTTTTGGATGCAGGGAGATCGTTAGCAGGTTATGTAATCCTGCCCGGACAGCCGATCGAGACAAAACACCGTTTTCTAAACTTTTGGCCAAACCATAGATACATTGAGCATTGTTGGGATGAATTACATCCACAATTAAGGCACAGACAAATTCCTGATATTCACTAAACCAGGCCAAACCGGATTCATTAAGTCCCAGGCATTTGGCTACCACCTCATAATGCTTGTTTTTGACCAAAAACAATAGTAAACTGGCCTGATAGCTACTCACCAAGCCATTGGATAGCATGCCCTCACTCATCTGTTCTGCTTCAACCATCAACTGCGCCTCAGACAAAGCATTTAAATATTCTTCATACTCCTTATAGGTTTTACCCTCTGTACCAATGGAAGGACGATAAATCGATCGCTGAAAAGCCAATAAGTCTTTATCAGCAGGGTCATTAGGATCCAATGCTATTTTCTCTTTGACCAAGGCTATAATTCTCCTTTGCTTTTCCGTCACTACAGGCCTTTGCTCGCAAATCAACACCAGTTCATCAACCAATGAAGCCTTCACCTTTGACAATTGGATTTGTTCAGAAATAAAGCCAAACAAGGTGTGCACCTTGTTTAGCTCATGCTCACTCATCAAAAGGCGGGTTTCTTCCTGCGGCTCGTTAAAAACGAACTCAAGATTCAGCACCAACACCTCCTGCAAATAAGTTTCTGCCTCCCCAATTAAATTGTCTGGAGCTTGAATTTCACCCCGAGCAATAGCAAGCATCCTAAGCTCACTAAGCAGTTCAAAGGTTGAATTGGGATGACCACTCTTAAATGTGCCATTCACCAGTTGAGGCACTAACTTGGAGGGGTTTTCCCAAGGGGTACCTTTAAATATTCCAGCTTGATTAAGGGCCGGAATGCGTTTATAAATCTGCAAAATACCCTCTAAGTTTCCACACCAAGCATCAAGTTGTCCAACTATTTTTTTTGCTTTCTCTTCCCTCGTCAGCACGGTGGCTGATTGATAGCTCTCAAACAACTCATCAAAGGATTCAATTTTATTTTTTGAGATTACATTTTCTTGCATACAATTATTTAATGGTAAAAATCTACATTTTCGTAGTGTAATAATAGTTCGGACATACGGTCCGGATCATCTCCTTTAAAGTTTACCGTACCAAAATGATTGCCAAAACCATCTCTGGAATTGACCTTTTGACTGGTTAAAGGAGGTACCAAATTGTGATCCAAAAAGAAAGGCTCTTCTTTAAGTTCCTCAGGAATCACCAGTTGGGAAATTTCATTTTTATGGGGGTAAATCATTACGTTACCGTAAAAGGTTTTGGGTCTGGCATCCAAGGGAGGTAGCAATTCTTTGAGCTCTTCCTCGGTAAGCTCAGGGTCATGACAACAAACAAAGGCTGCCAAAGCATCAAACCCATAAGCCTGCCCACATAGTTCCAAAATATGACCACCGGGAATTCTACAAGCCACCTCACCAAAGCTTAATTCATCATTTTCAGTCAGAAACCATTCAGGGTGAATCATTCCGTATTGGATACCAAATAAATCCACCAACTTTTGCATTTCTTTCATGATCTTTTCCCTTTTGGTATGAAGGTAATTTCCTTCGGGAATAAAATTAGAATAACCCAGCTTTACATACTCCGTGATATTTAGAAACCGAATTTTACCTCCGTGAACAAAAGCTTCACAAGAAAACTCTTTGCCCGGTAGGTGACTTTCAGCCAAACAGGGAAAATCGTCATCTTGACATTTCTCTTCAATATCTGCTTTGGATTTTAAAAGGCGATGCCCTACTGTTCCTGCTGAAGCGAAGGGCTTGATATGAACCCAGCTGTCTTCTTCACCATCTACTTGTAGGTTGGCTTGATTGAGCCTATTCATAAAGTTGACCACACCTTCTTTGTTGTAAACCTCTTCAAAAAGACCTACCCTTAGGCCTCCTATTAAGGCTTTTCTCTTCATCATTGCTTTGTTTCTAAAAAGAAATGCCCTATTCAGTACTTTCGGATCATCCCTATA
>NZ_CAXBOC010000414.1:0-5314 GCF_963976465.1 uncultured Cyclobacterium sp.
AGAAATGTTCATACTCTCTGGCGATTGCCGGCGCTTGGTTTAAATCCTTTAGTTTTACTTGGATGTCACTAATGTAATTATTGTTTTCACCGAGTATTTTTTGAGTAGTTGACAAACTGGCGAAACTCTGTACCTTATCTATCTCCGAAATTCCGGATTGAAAAAAGCCAATAACTTTTAAGGAAAACTGCTCGCCCTCTGTGCTGGTGACGGTGACAATATCACCTACCTTAGCCCGCATGGTATTGGCAGCTCCTTGACCCAATATTATGCTATTGCTGACATTATTGAGGTCCAAAGAATTTCCTCCAAGGATATAGTCATTGAAGGAGAAATAAGCTGCTTCCTTCTCAGGGTTTATCCCGTTTATAATTCCATTAAGATCTATATTGCCTAAATTATAAAAAACTTGAGCAGTAACTTTAGGTGCCACTCCCAATACCCTGCCATCATTAGAAAGCTTATCGATTATCTGCGGAGCATTGTATATTTCTTTTCGTGTATTGGTAGGTTTAACAGATTGAATAAAGTTATAATGATCCTTGAAATCTTCGCTTAATTCAATGGGTTGCACCTTGGAAGGAAGTATATCATTATAAAGCCTTACATGAGGTGTCCTATTCAAGACTATCCCGTCTACCAGTTGGTTTAAACCCTCCATAAAACCCAATAGAGAAATAAAAAAAGCAATGCTAAAAGTAACACCCACAGCAGCAACAAGTGTTTGCTTCCATCTGGCTCGCATCAAGGCCCCGGAAATCTCTGTGATGTGTTTAACCTTCATTATTCCGGCAGTTCTATCCTTGTATTACTATCGATACCATCTTTAATTTCTACCAAATCGTAATCCATCAATCCAGTTTCAACTGATTGGAGCTCTCCGCCTTCCAGAATTACCGAAGAATCATTGCGTAAATAATTTCTTGGGATGGTTAAAACCTCTTCTTTTGTTTGGATTAAAATACTGGCCTCAACTGTCAGGTTGGGGAAAAGTTGGGCAGGCCTTTTGGTAAACTTCGCCTCTGCCTGAAAAGACCTTGTACGTGAATTCATCATTGGGTCAATGGCAACAATCTCAGCTTCGAATACTTGAGACTGGTAACTGTCCATTCTAATAAATACCCGCTGACCTTTATTCACTTTTACTCTATCCAATTCATCAATATTCAGTTCAATTAAAAAATCCGCACTCCCAATCACAGCCGCTGCCTCTGAACCATTGATTAGATCCCCCTCTTCTCTATTTACCTTGTAAACCAGTCCATCTACCTCACTCTTAATGACATAATCGTTTTCCAATAATTTCGCGATCTCCAAATTGTTTTTGCTTTGTTCGGACTGTAGTTCAAGTTGTCTCTTTACCTCCTCATAATTGGTGCGGGCAGTGGCCAAATTTAGTTGTGCATTTTCATAGTCCAATTGCCTTTTTTCCAAAGTGACTTTAGTGCCTATACTTTTGTCCCAAAGCTTTCTTTGCCGCAGGTACAATAAGGAATCATTGGTCAATTTCTTTTTGGCCAAGTCTATGCCCTTTTTCGCATCAAGCAATTTATTTTCGTTTACCGAAAAATCAGCGGCTACCGAGGCGAGCCTCGCATTTTCAGTAGCTATTTTTAAATTTTTATTGTCCAATTGAAAAATTGGATCTCCCTTTTTAACCAATGAACCTTCTTCTACAAATACTTTTTCAATAGGGCCATTTACCTTTCCTTGGACTTCGTATTGGTTTTCACTTTTTATAGTTCCTGAGGCATATACACTTTCCGTGATGTTTTTCACTTCAGGCCTAATGACATCACTTTTATTGCTGCAGGAAAAAAAGGAGGAAACAATCAACAGCAATACAACTAGCGTACAATTATTCATTCATCTGTTTTTTTGTTCAATTTACTTCTCACTTTAATAGGCAAATAAAGGCAAAAGTGAAATTTTGAATGGAAGCCAAATCCAGGCTATTCAGGCTTTAATTAACGCCATTTTATAGACTTTCCTATTGATTTAGTAAGTATAGGCAAAAGAAATATTATAATCAACCCATTTAAATGGAGATAATAATTCACTCAGGCCCAATAGAAATGGGAGGATAGCATCCCTAACCAAATAGTACTATCAACATAGATGAAGGAACGTTCGACCGGCTTACAAAAAATTTGATAAGGAACAAATTACCTTAATTGGGAATCTTAAGGTTTGCCTGTCGGTTTGATCAATAATTCATTGACATTCACTGTGGCAGGTTGATTTAAGACATATAACACAGCCTGAGCAATGTCTTCCGGTTGAAGCTTGGCTTCCACTCCTCCATAATCTTTGTCCTCCAGCAATTCTTTGTCAGTAATATCATCCCTGAGATTGGTATCTACTGTTCCCGGCTCGATGGAAGCCACTCGAATATTAAATTCCGGAGACAACTCCATGCGCATAGCCCTTGACAAGGCAATTAGTGCCGCTTTAGACGCCCCGTAAACAGCTCCTCCTTGATACAACTCTTTACCGTCTACAGAGGTAATGTTTATTATATGCCCGGACTTTTGACGCTTCATATCCGGCAATACTTCATAAGTACAACGAAGCACTCCCTTCACATTTACATCTATGGTCTGCAACCATTCCTCAAGGTGCCTGTTCTTCATATAACTCAGTGGCATTACACCGGCAGCATTTACAAGGATATCAATACGACTGTATTTGTCCTTGATGTTCTTAAAAGCCTGGGACACACTTTGGCTGTCACTTACATCCATTTCCACCGCCATGCTTTCATGAGGCAATTTTGATTGGATGTCTTTTAACTTTTCAATGCTTCTACTGGCCAAAATGACCGTACATTCATTTTCGGAAAGCGCGGTAGCTATTGCTTTTCCAATGCCACTACTGGCACCTGTAATTATTGCAATCTTGTCTTGAAATTCCATAATCGTTGGATTAAGCTAAAAATTAATTTGGAATAATCGGTTCAAAAATCAAACCATAATCCCTAATAGGAAACTAAATCTACAGAATTAGAAGCTTTTACCTTAAGGTAGTCCACAAGAAACACTCTTTCATAAGGCGAAAGTAAAGAGCGCAGTATCAACCCTTTTATCCATTCTTTTTATCTTCTCCCTTTTCTGTATGGATAAAAGCATCCAAACGTTTTTGATAGGCAGCCTTATCATCTTCATAAACAGGCATCAGCCCCTTTTTCTCAGGAAAGGTTTCCATATGTAATGTTTGCGTTGGAAAAGCAAACCTAACCCCTAATTCATTGGCAAGTCGAATCGCTGATAGAATCAAATCCTCTCTTGCCTTTAGTTCTTCCGGCCAAGTAGGCACCTTAAAAAAGACATAGAACATAATGTCCAAACTATAAGCTGAAAGATTGTTCAAATAAATATTGTAATAGTCTTTTCTAGTTTTAGGGTGATTTTGAACAATCTTACGTAAGCCACTTAAATAAACTTCAATCAACTCCGGGGGAGTATCATAGGTAATGGTAATATTGGTATAAAATCTCCGGTATTTTCTCAGTCCGTGGTTGTCTACGGTGGCATCAGCAATTTTACCATTGGGAATGTAGACCAGGGAGTTTCTAAAAGTCCTAACCCTGGTGGATCGAAAGCCTACTTCTTCTACTGTTCCGTCTACTTCCCCGCTAGTAATCCAATCACCTACCTGAAATGGTTTGTCGATAAAAATCATAACGGAGCCAAAGAAATTTTTAATGGTATCCTGTGCGGCCAAAGCAAAGGCAAGACCACCAATTGACAACCCGGTAAGGAAAGGTACAATATCAATCCGTAAACCATATTTCAATATAAACAGAGAACCAATGACAATAACAAATGCCTTAAGGGTCTTTCTTACTAATGGCACCAACTGGTCATCAAGGGTAGAAGTTGTCTTATCAGCCATCCTAGCCATATACGCTGATAGTACATTGACCAACTTATAAAAGATGACCGTAACGATAAAAGGTTCTGCAGCATTCAGGAGTATGGTAACCCAAGACGCAACACTTATAGGTAGTTGTAAAACCCGAATAAATATTGCCAATAGCAAAATAATAATATAAATACTGATTATTCTTGCCACCGGCAGCAAGTACTGCTTGGCAATTTGCCCATAACCTGATTTGATAAGAAAGTAATAAAAAAGCCGATCAATCAGCAACGTGAAAAGTTTATGGCTTGTAAATACCATCAACAATAGAAAGAAAATGCCTATCAATTGCCATAGGTATAGCCCAAAATAATGTTGATTGCCTAACCTAGGCAGTATTTCCAGTAATTTGGCTGTACCCATCGGGTAGGTTTCCTGGTGTAAGGCTTTGATGTTTTTTACCGTCGCGGAAGAAAATTTCCAGCGGTTGCCAACTTTCACCAAATAAACAGATGGCAGTATTAACTCATCAAAGACATACACATGCTGCCCATTTCTCAACGTATCTCTATACTCAGCAGAATTAGGGACAGTATTCATCCGCACATAAACACCTTTACCATCAAAAATCTGCTTTAACTTTACTGCCAAAGCTGCTGCATCTTGCCCTTCGCTCCCCTCCATGTCCAATGCCTTAGCTGCGATTTCCGGATTAAAATTGGGCTCATTCAGGTTATAGAAAAAAGTATAGGTGGTATGATAGGGAGAACTGAAATTATTATGATCTGTGGTATCTTGTAGCACCAGAGAACCGGAATTGAATACTTGTGCTTGCAAGGATGATACAAAGCCTAAAAAAATAAAAAAGAAAATTCCTATTATATTTCGCATGCAATTATTCATTGTTAAAATTCTCTCTTTAATAAAACCAATCTTTGGTCTGTATTTATAATGGTATTTTGTATTCGTAAAGTTTATCTCCATAAAGGGTCACCAATGTATAGGCATTATCGCTTCCGGAAAAGTGAATCCAAAGGCTTTGGCTAACGCTTATTGGCTTTTGGTTTATCAAATTACCTTTGGCATTATAAAGATAGGCGAATTCTTGAACCTTATCTAAAACGGCAAAAATCTCATTCCCTTCTCCAAAAGAAAAATATTTATACTCCAAATCGTTTGATGGAATGCTCATTTCAAACAATTGTTCTTCATTTGGCCGTAGTACCTTAAGTTTGTTATATTCCTCTACTACCCATACATATTCGCTTTTACTCTGATCGTTCACTAGGCTAAACTTAGTATCGGTATCAGGACGAAGCAGTTGGTTCCTATAGGTAATTTCCCCTTTAAAATTTAGCTTTAGCACCTCCCCTACCTCATTTATGGTGACAAGTTTAGAAAGCTCATTATTACTTCCTTCTTCAATGGCGTATCCAGTATTTACACCGTTTCC
>NZ_CAXBOC010000415.1:0-5306 GCF_963976465.1 uncultured Cyclobacterium sp.
CAGCAGATACTGGCAAATCTTTTAAGCAATGCGGTTAAGTTCACGAAAAAAGGGGAAGTGATCGTTAAAGTGGATTATATTCCACTTGAAGGCAATCAGGGTACCCTTAAAATTTCCGTAAAAGATACCGGTATCGGCATTAGCCAAGAACAAAAAGCCAAGCTTTTCAAATCATTTTCTCAAGCAGACAGTTCCACGACTCGTAAATTTGGAGGTACCGGTTTAGGGCTTGTCATTTCGCAAATGATTGCAGAAAAAATGGGAAGCAAAATCAATATTGATAGCGAACCTGATGTGGGTACTACTTTCTTTTTTGAGATCATGACTCGTTTTGAAAGAGGAGAAAAACCAGATCAAACCCAGATTGCAAGTGTAAAACGTTGTTTGATTATTGATGACAATGCCAACAACCGGGTTATTTTGCAACAAATGCTTAATCAGTGGCAGATTGACTCAGATTTATGTGAAAATGGGTTCCAGGCACTCCAGGTACTGGAGAAGGCATTGCCATATGATGTAATTATTTGCGATTATAATATGCCTTATATAAATGGTCTGGAAACCATTCGCATCATGAAGGAAAGGTTGAACCTTAGCCTTGAAAAACAGCCGGTAATTCTGCTTTATTCCTCCGCTCAGGATGAAGCAATTCACCAAAAATGTTTGGAAATAGGGGTTCGTTTTCGATTAACCAAGCCGGTCAAAAGCCATGATTTATTCATTTATCTATCTAATTTAAACCAAGAATTAAAGGCTAGTCCAAAGAAAGAAAGGGAAGAAACAACGCATTCCATTGATCCAAATGAAAAGATAAAAATCATCATTGCTGAAGACAATTCTCTGAACATGGTGCTAAGCAAGACTTTGCTGCTCCAATTAATGCCCAATAGCGAAATTTACGAAGCAAAGAATGGTGTAATTGCTGTTGAACAATACAAGAAGATAATTCCTGACATAGTATTTATGGACATACAAATGCCTGAACTTGATGGGATAGGAGCCACTAAGCAAATTAGAGGCATAGAAAATAGTACCGGCACCCATATTCCTATTATTGCACTTACAGCGGGAGCATTAAAGGAGGAAAAAGAGAAGTGTTTGGCGGCAGGAATGGATGAATTCCTGACAAAGCCCCTAGAGGTTCAGAAAATTGAATCGGTGTTGAAGAAATTCTTTCGCCAAGATAAGGAAGCTGATGCGGACAAAAATGAGGCAATTGCTACAAATGAAGCCCATTTCGGCTATAGCGAACTCTTATATAGCCTTGGGGGAAATATAAACAGTGCGCAACAATTAATCTCAATGTGTTTGGGGGATATGCCGGATAAAATAAACCAACTCAACCTGGCCTATGAGCAAAAGGATAGCAAAACCATAGGCCAAATTGCTCATTCCATTAAGGGATCTATGCTGGCCATTCGCTGTAATCTTTTAGCGGATATCGCTACCAAAATAGGAAATGATACCAAAGAGCATTCATTTGATATGCTAAAAATACGGTTAACAACGCTCAAAGAAGAATGGGAATTCGTCAAGCAATTATTGCTGGAAAAAATAGATGAATAGCCATGTAAACTGATATGCTTGAAATAAAGAAAATGACGCATTCCGAACTTTTAATTTTGAACTTTAAGGAAATAAGGAGAAGAAGCATAAAACTGTGGGAAAGTCTTCCTAAGAGCCATTACCATTGGAAGCCAGACGCAAAAGCCATGTCAGCAATTGAAATGATTAGGCACGTTTTAGAAGCCGACTATGGATGGAACATTATTATCAATAAGGGGAGCATGGTCAATTATCAAAGCCCTTGGAAAAACCAACCCATGATTAGCCTTACTCAAGAGCTTAAGTTTGCGGAACCACATAGGCAAGCATTTTTAGAAAGTGTTCGGAAATTTTCGGATACAGCATTAAACGAAACTGAAATCATTCATCCCGGAAATGGAGAAAAGAAAATCCTTGGAAAATATTTATTGCGAATTGGTTATCATGAATCTGTTCATGCCGGACAATTCCTTTCCTATCTACGCGCAATGAATATCAAGAGACCTGATATCTGGGATTAAAGAAAACCCTATACACTGATCTTGTGCCCTGAGTCTGCCGTAGGGTGTCTAATGGGAATGTAGGAACCACTTTATAGATCTTTATAGGGTGAGAGGAATTGGCTTAATCGGGGGGGGGATTTTTTTATAAAGGCTCGGAAAGGAGCTTAGGAGCTTATTGCATAAAAAATTATAGAAGTGAGGAAAAGCCTTGGCCTAAGGATATTCTGTGTTATGGTCAAAGTAATGTCCATTTATATCTCTTTTCTGACCATTTTTAATGAATATAATTAAAATATTAGTGTTTACAATGGATTCCTTGTATGGAATCTTTAATTTAAGAGGGGAAACTGAAATTGCTGGGTAGATAGTCTCGATAAACGCAGTTAAAGGCTTAAACTTAGCTATATGAAATAGGTAACCTTATTTAAAATAAATGGAAAAAATTAATCGTAAAAAGAGACTTTCCAAGGAATATGTTGGAATAGAGATAGACCAAAATAATTTGTTTAGCATAGCAAAAATAATACAAGATACACTTCAATCTGGAAAAAATAAGATTGATATACAGATTGAATCAAGCGATGGCGAGGATACCTTTCATTCAGATGATCCTGAAATATTCTTTTCGAAAAAATTACCAAAGGAATTGAAATCAATCGAAATTATGTATAGATATTATGATTCTCCTATCCAATGTAGTATAATACTTTCAACTGAAAGTTATATTAAAGCTGGAAAACTTACAGTTGAGGGGGAAGACATTACGTCAGTGACTGGGCTATATCATCAATTAGATAAGGAATTGAAGCTTCTAATTGGATTAGAAAAGTACTTGATAAAGGTATTTAGAACTTACTGGTTTAACGTTTTAATGGCATTTTTAATTGGATATGGTCTATACCTTATTTTAGACTTTGCACTTGAATTTTTCGTAACAAATCAAGTGGAATTTAAAAACACCTCATTTTATAATTTAATAGATGGATTTGCCTGGGGTTTAGTAATTATAGGAGGTATATCCTTGAGCCGCAAATTCGAGAAGTTTCTTGAAAAAGCCTATCCTCCAGTAAGGTTTACAGGAAAGTTTACGGATGTTGGATTTAGTAACCGAAAAAGATTGAAATGGGTGATTCTCATAATAATTTTACCGATAATCTTAGAAATAGTGATTGAAATTATTCTGAAGGGTACATAAACGGAATGAAGAGAAACAAGGAAAATAAAAGCAATAAATTATATGTACCGAGAAAACCGTCCACGTATAATTTC
This sequence comes from uncultured Cyclobacterium sp., assembly GCF_963976465.1. NCBI lineage: Bacteria > Pseudomonadati > Bacteroidota > Cytophagia > Cytophagales > Cyclobacteriaceae > Cyclobacterium > uncultured Cyclobacterium sp. Next base: position 3,318 of record NZ_CAXBOC010000415.1, read on the forward strand.
AGCTATACATTATGCACAATCTAGAAAGACACAAATAGTACCAAAATAGGCAATGATAAAAAGGAATTACTATTCAGTTAGGACAGGAAAAATAACCCCAGATCAGGAAATCAGTTTTGAAATGCTAAAAAAGTTGTTTTCCGTAACTTATAATAAACTGGACGCAGACGGTTATTTTCAAAAGTATTTCGGTATCGACTGTCAAGATGGATATGTCCCAGGAGAATTAGGGGAAGAGATAGATGCAATAATGTTTTTGAATTTGAGAAAGAACAATCTTTATCCTATCTGGCAGAACTTACCCAATTACACCGAAGATGATTTTTTTGATGTAATAGAATTCCTTCATGACCATTGCTCAAAAGGCTTAATTGGGCAATTTCATAATTGGAACAATTGCGGTTATCATTATAGTAAATTTGATGATATTGAAGGACAAAAACATTTTAGAGAACAACTAAATCCAATTTTAAGAGAATACAAAGATGGTTTTGAGATTTCCCAAAGTGGAGAAATTTTAATCCTATCTGATAATGGACTTTCAAACCTGTTTGAGGCAGATGTTCCAACAAACGATAAGGACAACGTTTCAAACAAAATCAATTCAGCTATTTTAAAATTTAGGAGACATAAATCAACTCTTGATGACAGGCGTGAAGCAATCAGAGAACTTGCTGACGTATTGGAATTTATTAGACCTTCAATTAAGGAACATTTAAACAAGAAAGACGAAAATGATATTTTCAATATTGCTAACAATTTTGGCATTAGACATCATAATAAAGATCAAAAGAAAGAGTATGATAAAGCGATTTGGTATAGTTGGATTTTCTATTATTACTTGGCAACATTACACGCTGTTTTAAGAATGGCAGACAAGAAATGATAAAAAAAATCAGGCTAGAACATGAAAAGGTGCAATGATGTGATTTAGGCTTAGATTCATTGTAGTCTCGATCTATCGAGATTGAACTCAGTTTCTGGTAGCTTTCCGGTAATTGTAAGCCCCGAATTGGGGGAAACTTTATAGACTAATCAGTATTAAATCTGATCCAATTTCATGAAGAGATGATAATATCTTACTTTTTCTTATCTTTATAGGTAATTAAATTAGCTATCAAGAAATACGCTATGCGGTAATTTGAACTCTTATAATCAAGAATATCATGAAAGACAATTATAAAAAATCAATTTCTTTAAGGTGCAATACTTGTGGTGAAACGTTATTTGAATATAACGAAAATAAAACTTGGGTGAAATGCAAACTATGTGACAGAGAATATCATGGAGGTAATGAAGAGTTAGTAAAACTTAATCAATCGGAATTAGGCGAAGAAGTAAATAAAATGAAAAAAGAAATCACTGAATATTTTAAGGTTGATTTTAACAAGACGCTGAAGGACACTTTTAATGGTAATAAAAATATCAAGTTTAAATAGATATGACAGCTTTACAAATCATCCCTATAATTGTTTCAACGATGGCTCTTGGCTTTTCTTTGTATACACACTTTAAATATGACGCAAAGATAAAAAAACAGAATACTCTTATTAATCAGTTTCAATTGGATAAATTTAAGAAAGAGACTGATTCAGAAAAAAGAGCGATTATTGAAGCAAATGTAGTTAAAGGAGAAAAGGGGAAACGAATTGTAAAAGTTTATAACAAAGGAAAAGCAATAGCAAAGAATGTGGTAGTTACTTTTCCAGGTGCTTCAAACGTATTTATTATGGATTATCCGGCATCTATTGATATTAGATCACAAAATTCAATAGATATTCAAATTAATGCTTCAAAAATTTCTCCTGAGACATTGACAATAAATTTTGAATGGGAAGATGATTTAAGTTTAAATAATAAAGACAGTCAAATAATCCAAGTATGATAAACTGCCATTAATATTGTATAAATTTAATTCTGGCTAAAGTGCTAAATGGGAGTGTTAGCTCAACTCTGTCTGGCTTCCCTTCGGGGGGCTAGCCCCCCGAA
>NZ_CAXBOC010000416.1:0-5305 GCF_963976465.1 uncultured Cyclobacterium sp.
TGGAGCCTTGGTTGTTAAGGAAACTTAATTCCCCATTTCACTTGACCGAAGGCAGGGCATTTAGCTTTAAGGGGTGGCAAAAGCTGATGCATGATTTGTTGGATTTGGGGCAAAACAATGGTTACCCCTTTATGGCTGTTAAACTTGACAGCATACAGCAAAGTGAAAAAGGGATTTCGGCCGTAATAGCTATGGACAAGGGGCCGTATATAAGCTTTGATACCGTAAAAATTACCGGGAATTCTAAAACAAAGCCAATTTACCTGGCGAAAAAACTGGGGATTACACCTGGAGAACCCTTTTCCCAGAAGAAAGTGGAAGATGCCACCAAAGCGCTAAAAAACATCCCCTATATCAGTATAGTGGGAAGCCCTGAGCTTTCCTTCCAGAATGAACAAGCGACTGTTTACTTACCGGTCAATGACCGGAAAATTAATTCCCTCGATGGTATTATCGGTCTGTTGCCAAATGAGATTGAAGCCAACAAATGGTTGGTGACCGGGCAATTTGATTTGCAGCTGTACAATGTGGCCGGTAGGGGTAGAGATTACGTTCTCAATTGGCAACGATTGAGCCAGTATTCGCAAAATTTAAATGTAGAAGCAAAAGAGCCCTTTGTATTGGGTACAAATCTGGATTTAAGCGCCTCGTTTAATTTGCTTAAAGAAGATACCACTTTTTTGAATCGGGCTTTTACCTTAAATATCGGTTATCAACTAAGCCCAACAGCTTATATAAGCTTTTTTGGGAAAAGGCAAGCAGGGGATTTATTGGCAGTAAAAGCCTATGAGAATGCCTCCAAATTACCAGAAATAGCAGACTTTAGGTACAATAGTTATGGGGCAACATATGCAATCCACAGGGTAGATGATATAATTATGCCCAAGCAAGGCTGGCAATCTACCACCACTTTCGGTATAGGTAATAAGCAATTGCTGGAGAATACCGGAATTCCGCCAGAATTGTACCAAGGGATTGAGAAAACCTCTCTGCAATATTTTATTCAAACCAATACTGCCTACTATCACAGATGGAGGCAAAATTTAGGGGTAAAGCTCGGGTTTAATGCCGGGGATATGGACAATTCCAACCTGCTACTGAATGACTTGTTCAGGCTTGGAGGATTACAGAGCATTAGAGGATTTAATGAGAATTATTTTTACACTAATCGATACCTCTATATCAATGTAGAGCCCAGGTTCTATTTTGGTACCTATTCTTATTTTTTATTGTTCACAGACTTGGGTAAAGTTGAAAATAAAGTAGAAAACGTTTCACAGGAATGGCCCATTTCTTTTGGTGGAGGATTAAACTTGGAAACTAGCGGTGGTATATTTAAATTCGTGTACGCAATGGGCCAGGCCGGTAGTCAGCCTTTAGGTTTCAATTATTCTAGAATTCATTTTGGTTTTACAGGTCGTTTTTAATGAGGTGGTTTGGTCGTTTATTCGTGTTTCAGGGACTGTTGTTATTGGTATTGTCTGGCTTACCTTCGCATTCGGTTGCCCAGATTTTGGTGAATTATGATTCGGCTCTCCATGAAAATTTATCAGAGAGCTGGTTCAAGCACAATGAATCAATATCCGTGCAAGTGGATGCCAATCAATTTGAGGATGCCTATTGGCAAATTCGTTTACCGGAAGGCAGCAGCTTGTTTTTCAATGAAGCTTTGTGGGATTATTATTTGCATGATACCTTATTGGTCATCAGTAATAAATCAGTGCTTCACTACCTAGACGATGAAGGAAAACTGGAGATTACTGCATTTAAGCTTGGTATTTCTCCGGAAGAATTCTCATTGCAAAAAGGGTATTTTAATAATTTGGATGAAAAAGTTGAAACAGCTAATGTTTTAGAGAAACGCAAGAAAGATGAAATCAGAGATTTTTTCTTCATAGCCTTAATTGCTGTACTTTTTCTGATTGCCATTTTCAGGGCCTTTTTTCCTTCTATTTTTGGCATTTTTTGGAATCCTAAAAGTGTGTTTTCTATAGAAGATATCTGGGAGTCAGGAAGTTTTTCAAAAATTTATTCAGCAGAATTATTGTTTTATCTGGTCTTGATCAATATGAGTACAGGGCTTTTGGTTATTTTGGTGGTCCATGGTTTAGAGATCGATTTTTTTGGACTGGGTTTGGATAGTAGCGTAGAGAAATTAGTGTTTGCATGGCTTATCTTTTCACTATTATTGACCATCATCACTTTTTTTAAATTTGTTTGGTTAGGAACAGGAGCATTCTTATTTAGCCTAAATAAAATAGCTTTTCCTCATTTTTTCTACCTATTAAAAGTTAGGGGCTTTGCATTATTTATCATCATATGCATGCTAGTGCTGGTGTATGCGAACAATTGGGTTTCATTGTATGAGCACTTCTCTTATATGTATTATACTTTTTTCCTAATATATTCTTTGGGATTAATCGGCTTGGCAATATGGTTGTATAAAAAGAACGGATTTAATAATTATCATTTATTTTCTTACCTTTGCACCTCGGAATTGATCCCATTTTTGGTTATTTGTAAATTACTCCTAGGATAAAGGAAAAAAAATAAAAATGACGCAAGCAACAAAAAACAGACTAAATCGAGTTAGGAGCATTTTGGTTTCACAACCTAAACCTTCCGATATGCGGTCCCCTTATTTTCAGTTAACTGAAAAATACAAGATCAAAATTGACTTTAGGCCTTTTATAGAGGTACAACCGGTTTCTATAAAAGATTTCAGGAAGCAAAAGATTGAAATTTTAAAACACACTGCTGTCATCTTCACGAGTAGGAATGCGATAGATCATTTTTTCGGAATATGTCAGGAGTTAAAAATTGAGATGCCTGCAGATATGAAGTATTTCTGTATTTCAGAGCAAACGGCTCATTATCTTCAGAAATACATTGTGATCCGAAAAAGAAAATTGTTCGTAGGTACAAGAACTGCTGCAGATCTATTTGATTTCTTTAAGAAACATAAATCAGAGAAGTATTTATTTCCATGTTCAGATATTAGGAAAGATGATATTCCTAATTTTTTGAGTAAGAACAATATAGATTTCACTGAGGCCATTATCTATCATACGGTGGCAGCAGATTTATCGGACCTTAAGGATATTAAATATGATATTTTAGCGTTTTATAGTCCTTCAGGAATCAAATCATTGTTTCAGAATTTTCCGGATTTTGAGCAAGGGAAAACCAGAATAGCGGCATTTGGGCCTACTACGGCACAGGCGGTAAAAGACATGAACCTTATTATGGACATAGAAGCGCCCTTGCCTAACGCCCCAAGTATGACCGGTGCTTTAGAGCTTTATATAAAAAAAGCGAATAAAATCTGATTTCTTTTAATCTTTTTACTGGTAAATTCAGTTTAATTGTGTAGAATAGATTTCGAAAAGCAAAACATCTTTTACGCATGAATAAAAGAATTTACCTGTTAACTTGTGTGATGATCGGCATGGCTTTTTTTCTGGAGCTCCCGGAAGCCAGTGCTCAGCAGGATGCGCAGTTTACGCATTATATGAACAATGGAATGTTTTATAATGCCGCTTTTGCAGGTAAAGATGAAGGGTATTCTATCACAGCACTCCATAGGAGTCAATGGTTAAATTATAGTACTAGCTCTGGAGCAGGTGGCGCACCTACTACCCAATTAATATCTTTTTCCGGAAGATTAAAAAGCTTACCGGTGGGTTTTGGGTTGGTTGCTGTAAACGATCAAATTGGACCGTTTAGTAATCAGGAGGTAAATCTTTCTTTGGCGTATAAACTGAGGTTAGGGAGAGGGAATTTAAGAATTGGAGCTTCAGGGGGATTTTTTTCCAGCACAATAAGGTTTGATGAATTTTCTCCCGTTAACCCGGACCCTAGTATTCCTTCTGCTGGTGATGAAAATCAAATGAAGCCACAAGCATCGATTGGTTTATTATACGAGCAAGGGAATTTTTATTTGGGGTTAAGTAGCAGGCATCTCAATGAGCCTGCTTTTGATTTCGGTAGTGGTAGCTTGGACAACCAGCTTGAAAATCATAATTATTTGATGGCAGGTTACAAAATAAACACTTTTGCTCAGTTCAGTGTTGAACCTAGTATGTTGGTTAAATCTGTAGGGTTGAATAATTTTTCATATGACTTTAGCGTTATAGGGACATATAATAAAAAAGTGAGTCTTGGAATGGCTTATAGGTTAGAAGAATCGGCATCAGTTTTGGTAGGATATAGTTTGTTAAAAGACAATTCCCTTAGATTAGGGTATGCATTTGATTTGGTAGTGGGAGGAGTGCAAGCAAAAACACCAACTTCCCATGAGTTTATGCTTACTTATAATATACCTCAGGTATCGAAACAATTTGACAGAATTATTCAAAGGACTCCTAGATATAGGTTTTAACTTTAAGAATTTTATTGAAGAAATCTTTGCTATTTTCTAATAAAATCTGTTAAATTTCGAATTAGTTGATTGTTTAAATGGTTGAAAATGAATGTGGTTACTTTATTGTCATTTATGTTAAGAAAAATGAATCGTAGCTTTTTAACTCTGGTTACAGGGTTGTTAATAATGACACTACTTCAAAGTTGTGGCCTTTTTGGAAATAAGGGGACAGCTAGTGAAAAGCTCAATAGAAGAGGTGAGGTAACAGGTGTACCTAAAAGATCAGGTTGGCAGCAATCCCTGCCATTTGAAATGGTTCCAGTCAAAGCCGGTACGTTCTGGATGGGACAGGCTGATGAAGACATTGGCGTAAGCAGATCCGCCACCAATAAACAAGTGACTATTTCTGAGTTTTTTATGGATAAATATGAAGTATCCAATAACAAATATAGACAGTTTCTTGATGCGGTGAGAATGGGAGATTTGGCATTAGGCACTCCCACTACGCAAGCAAATCCTCCGGAGTTCGTTTTGGAAGAACTGTTGCCAGATACCACAATTTGGTCCCAAAGTTTCACACATCATTACGGGGATCCATTAATGGAATATTATTTTGATCACCCGGCTTTTGATGATTATCCTGTTGTAGGAGTCAGTTGGGATCAGGCAAAGCAATTCTGTGAGTGGAAATCTTACCATATGAATGCCAACGACGAGTCAGAATTTGATATGCCTAAGTTTCGTTTACCTTTAGAAGCGGAATGGGAATATGCCTCAAAAGGAGGTAAAGATATTGCAAAATATCCATGGGGTGGCCCTTACCTTAAAAATAGAAGGGGCTGTTTAATGGCTAACTTTAAACCAGGAAGAGGGAATTATATAGATGATGGCTTTGCGTATACGGCTCCAGTGGATGCTTTTGCACCCAATGGATATGGCCTG
>NZ_CAXBOC010000417.1:0-5294 GCF_963976465.1 uncultured Cyclobacterium sp.
TGTAGCTCCTTTCAACCCCTTTATTATTATCAACAAGGAGCGAGAAAAGGAAGTACACTTACCATATAGAAGCATAACCAGTTTAGGAAATCAAAGCTATGTTTTTACCGGTGATAACAAAGACATTGATGGAAATTTCATATCTGAAAACGGATATCCCTGGGCAATTAGTATTATTCATGATTTTAAAGTGCCAAAAGAGAAGGTAGATATTACTTCTGCCTATAATTTCTTTGGTGCTTGGGCTGAATCAGGAGGTGCTGCTTATGAAGATTGGTACAAAGATAATCCCGGTAATAGAAATGAAGATTTGATTGAATAAGTCTGGATTAAATAAATAGCCTTTGATCAATGGGGATTGCCCCAAAGGGTGTTAGAATTATAAATGGTTCCTCACATTTGAGAAAGCTTATTTAATGTTTTGTCGATAATAAAATAACAAAATACAATATCACCGTAAAACACCCCGGGAGGAATTCTTTTCGGGGTGTTTTTATTTGATTTCAAAACGTTCTGTTCAATAAATATGTGAATAAAAAAGGGTTTACCGAAAGCTATTTCGGTAAACCCTATATCATTGTTAGTGGAAAAATAGAATTTTAATAAGGTATATTGGTCCCTTGGAGTAACCACATTTTTGAGCGGCTATCATCATTTGAAGGCACCTGAACAAATTCAGATTTCTCTAATCTCTCCACAGCCTCATTGTATTTTTCAACATTTTGTGGATCCGGAGGAGTAGGTGTATCATAGTGATACCTGATAGGAATGGCAGGTTGAGCTGCATCTACCGGAGGTACAAAATCCGGATAACCTGTTCTTCGCCAATCAAACCAAGGCTCTGCTCTAAAGAACATGGAAATGTATTTTTGCGTCATAATGCGCTCATGTTTATTGGTGGCCTCACTCAAGTCAATTTCATCCTGACTGTAAAATGCTTCAAAATCAAATCCCCCTACATAGTCACCAAATATTCCCCATTCATCCATAGATGCTTCAATCGCCTTTTTATAATGACCTTCTGCATCACTGGCACCAAATGCTCCAATGGCTGCAGCTTCTGCCAATATAAATTCAACTTCAGAATAGGTGATGATATCCATGCCCACATATTGGTTGGCATTTTGAAAATATATCTCACTAAGCCGACTATTAAACGGAGTAGTTTTGGGTTCCACTGAAGTTGCTTGAGGACCGGCATTGTAAGCTGTCCATGATGCCTGGCTACCCACCGGTAATCCTACGTACAAACTTGTATCCAGATCATCATAACCACTAGGGTAGGGCAGTACCTCAACAGGGAAGGTTTGTCCCAATGGATCGGTATATTGGATGGTTGTGGCAGTACCAATTTCTTTATCCCATTTCTTTTCAACAGGTCTTAACCACCTATACAACCTTGGATCATTTTGATCTCGTAAAGAGTTAAGAAAGCCTAAGCCCATTCTTCTAGCGTAAGTAATTTCAGAAGACCTAAATTGCCCTCCTCGAAAAGAAGTAGCTGCAGAATTTCCAAGATATTCCAGAACAGCATTGTCATCAGAACTTGTGAAAACATTTTGTGCTGCATCCTGAAACTCAGCATCTAAATCAATACTTAGTTCATTTCTTTTGTTATTTAATAACAAACACATTCTGATTCTGAGCGAATTAATAAACTTCACCCATTTATCCTTGTCTCCGTTGTATAACAGGTCATAGCCATCCAATACAGGTACTTCAGATCCGGGGATCCCTTCAATCATATTTTTTGCAGTTTTCAAATTGACCAAGAGTGTTTCATAAATCTCTTTTTGCTGGTCATATTTAGGGAAAACAATGCCTTCTTCCAGCTGATTGGTTTCTGAAAAGGGCACATCACCATAAATCTTTGTAGCTAGATCTATAAGTCCGGCTTGATATACCAAAGCTACCGCCTCAGTAAAAACGTTTTCTTGCTCTACACTAAGATCAGCCATGGCTTGAACATCTACTAAATTAGAGTAGATCGTTCCCCAGGGACTACTTTGTCCCGGCGTCCAATACAGGGCATTTAATTCTTCTGATTTATAACCATCTCCCACTTGGTAATACTGCAACAAGGAAGGAATCCTTGATCCCCAATAGCCAAATTCACTATAGGTATTAGCAAAATTATAAGTACTTGTAGTCAATAGGAAGTTTGGATCAACTTCGTTTACATCATTGGGACTTACATTCAATTTATCAAAATCACTACAAGAGTTTAAAATTGGAATGAATGCAATGGATAATATTATTATTATAATTTTCTTCATGATCAATGTTATTAAAAGCCAACATTTAATTTCACCCCTAAGCTGCGGGTACGTGGAATCACAGAGTAAAACTCATACCCTGGTTCATTCCTATTTCCTCTGGCGGTATAGGCAGTTTCAGGATCGATGAATACATTGTGCTTGGTCCACATAAATAAATTTTGTCCTAACAGGGATAATGACATATTTTGCAGGTTAAATTTATTTACGATAGCCTTAGGAAATCTATAGGTAATGGATACCTCTCTTAACTTCACATAAGTTGCACTATACAGGTTAGCAGATGCCAGGTATCTATCCGCTCCTTTTTGGGCGTTATATGGGCTGAGCCATATTGTTCCTGGACCACCAAAATTCTCAATATAGCCTCCTTGGCCATCTTCTCTAACACCTACATCAAAACTGGCATCATTCACATATACTTTTTCTCCATCTGCGTTAATATAGCTTCTGGCTTCTCTCTGTGCTTCGTCTTGCCATTCAAAACCTCCCTGTTCAGCATCTCGACCTCCAACCCATTCATGCGAAAATTTCTCAGGGTTATCTTTGATTTGCTGTACGATGTCTACGTTGGGGTCATAATCTACACTTCCATTAATATATTCCGGAAACCTGCCATCATTCTTACCTTGCCTCAAAGTCTCTGAATAAAATTGACCTCCTGATCTCCAATCAAAAACTGCAGTAAGGGTAAAGTTTTTGTATTGTACAGTTGGATTAATACCTAATACAAAATCAGGGTTGTAGTTACCAATTTTCTCAAAATTCTCAGGATTTCGATCTCTTTCAGGCTTACCATTGCTGTAAATGATGGCATGACCATAATACTCAGAATTTGGATCTTCCACTTTAAAATAAGGTGCTTGATAAATATCTCCTACCTGATCTCCCGGGTAAGTATAGAAATACGCGTATCCTTTATTATAACCAAAGTATTCAACTCCATCAGCTAGTTCTACAATGGTAGTTCTATTTCTAGTGAAATTTAAACCTAAATCAAATGAAAGATCTTTTTGCCTGATAACAGAGGTTCCAAGCGTGATGTCCCAACCTTTACTTCTTACCAATCCTGCATTGATCAATTTGCTGTTTGCACCTGAAGTAATTGGAGTACTGATACCAAGTACCTGGTTTTTATTGTCCATGGTATAGTAGGTGGCATCTAGTGTCAATCGATTATTGAACAAAGACAGGTCAATACCCACTTCTTGGGATGTAGCTATTTCAGGTTTTAATTGAGCGTTCTTAGCAATCTTATCTATACTGGCTCTTTTGGTATCTCCCCAATCGGCACCAAAATTATAATATCTCTGTAGCTGATAAGGATCTACATCATTACCTACCTGAGCATAACCTGCACGAACCTTGGCAAGGCTAACCCAAGCCGGCATGTCAAACATTTCATTTAACAAGACACTTAGAGAAGCTGAAGGGTAAAAATAGGAGCGGTTCTCTTTTGGCAAGGTACTTGACCAATCATTTCTGGCCGTTAAGTCTAGGTAAACCATGTTTTTATAGCCGATAGAGGTTTGACCAAAAAGGCTGTTCACTTTCTTTTTACTCAAAAAGTTGGTATAAATAACCGAACCCGGTCCTCCATTACTTATGGTATACAAACCGGGAATAACAAGGTTTGTGGTCGAATTATGAATATTTTCTCTATAATTATACCTAAGGTTTCCACCGGCATTGGCTTGAAGGTCAAAATCCCCAAAGGTTGTGTTATAAGAGAAAAGACCCTCCCAGTTTTGTTCCCTAAAACCGGAATTTTGAATATCATAATTTCCTTTCTTTGAATCAACTGTATCCCATGGTCTTTGATTTACTGCTCTCTGGTTCAATTGACTTCTCAAGTATCTTCCTGTAAAGCGCAGGTTTTTGGCAAACTCATAGGCCACTTGTATTTTTGTCATTGCCTGTACACGGTCAAAACTGGTTGTGGCCAACTCTTGCATCAGGTAAGGGTTGTTCCACCTTTCTTTCCAGCGGGTTTGCACAATACCCTCTTGGTTGGGCATCCACCATGTTTCCGGATTGCTATATAGAGACATGTCAACCTGTGGTCCAACAGTTAAAATGGCTCTGGTAGGTGTAAGAAAACCATCATTGACATTTGGTCTATTGCCAGAACTTGACTCATTCAAAGAGGTCATTACTGTCACCTCCAAATTATCAGTCAGGTTCATGGTACCATTGATACTGATGTTGTTCTTTTTCAAATCTACATTTGGCATAATACCTTTATTAAGGTAGTTACCCAAAGAAACACGGAAATTGGCCTTCTCGTAGTTTCCGCTAACACCCACATTGTTTACCTGTGTCCAGCCGTTTTGATAAAAATCCTGCTGACGGTTTATATTGTTTTGATGAGAAACCAATTCAGCCGGGCTATCCTGATTTCTTTGTTGGGCAATAAAACCATTGTCTAGCTTAGGCCCCCAAAATTCATAAGCATCATTTTCAAATACAAATGCACCTTCTTGACCTGAAGCATATTCATTTTGAACAGGAAGATAGGCATATGGAGTATCCATAATAAAGGAAGAATTAAAATCTACTCCTAGACCTTTTTTCTCGCCACCACCTGATTTGGTGGTAATCAATACTACGCCATTGGCTGCACGGGATCCATAAAGAGCCGCAGCACTCGGTCCTTTTAATACGGACATTGATTCTATATCCTCCGGGTTAATGTCTGAAATAGCATTGCCAAGGTCAGCCTGGTTAAATAAGTTGTCCGTGGTATTGTAAACGGGCACACCATCAATGACGAATAAAGGTTGATTGTCTGAATTTAAAGAGGATGCACCTCTAATCACCATATTCATAGAAGAACCTTTAACCCCGTAAGTTTGAGAAATCTGTACACCGGCAATTTTTCCTTGCATGGAGCTAAGTACACTAGCCTGTGGCGTTTTATTCAACTCCTCCCCATCCACTGTTCCAACGGAATACCCCAAGGATTCTTTTTCACGAGAAATACCCAAGGCTGTGATGACTACTTCATTCAGGCCAACA
>NZ_CAXBOC010000418.1:0-5271 GCF_963976465.1 uncultured Cyclobacterium sp.
TATTTGTATTGGTATAGCCGGTCTGGAAAAAATCTTTGAAACGATCGGGATAAGATACCAAAGGCGCAGGCTCTCCATTGCTGTTCCATTGAACCCATTCTTCGCCAACGTCCAGCTCAGGTCCCCAACTCTCATTCTGACTCTCCTCAAAAACATGCGCTCCACTCTTTCCTGAAGCAAACTCATTTTGGATGGGAATGTATTTAAAGGGAAAATTCATCACTATCGAAGAATTAACAGCGACACCTATTCCTTTTCTTCCGGAACCGGATTTTGTGGTAATCAATACCACACCATTACCGGCCCTAGAACCGTATAAGGCCGCTGCACTTGGTCCTTTCAGGATCGATACATTTTCTATATCATTGGGATTAATGTCTGAGATGGGATTACCCATGTCTGCTCCCCCAAAACCATTGTTCAATTTATTGGCAACAGGTACACCGTCAATAACAAATAAAGGCTGATTATCATTGTTTAAAGAATTGGCCCCTCGAATAATTATGTTTACTGACGAGCCGGCTGTTCCATCCATTTGGGAAATTTGCACACCGGCCACTTTTCCGGCCATTGCATTGAGTACATTATTTTGAGGTGTCTCTGTGAGGTCTCTCCCATCCACATTACCTACAGAATATCCCAAGGACTGCTTTTCCCTTTTCACACCCAAAGCGGTTACAACAGCTTCTTGAAGTGATTTCATATCCTCCCGCATCGTGATGTCTACAATTTCTCGATTTCCAACTTCAATCTCTTGGGTTTCAAAGCCTATAAAAGAAAACACCAAAATAGCCTTCTCATCTTCAAATTCAAGGGCATAATCCCCATTTTGATCAGTAACTGTGCCTATTGCCGTTCCCTTTAATAGAACAGTTACGCCGGGAAGACCTAGGCCATCAATTTCAGAAACCACTGTTCCATTGACCCTTTGTGCAACATCGACATTTGGTAAACTTTCTGCAATTTCATTGCTGCCATATGGAGCCATTTCTATAAGTCCATTATTTTGAGCGACAAGCTGTGACAAAACTGGTGTACCTGTACCCGACTGTCTGTTTTTGGCTATGATTACATAAGATCCTCCTCTCTGTTTTATAAATGACAATTTATTAGGGCTAAGGAGTTTATCGAGGTTGTTCTCCAATCCTCCCTTCCAGTCTATGCTCCTCATGTCCACAGTTATGTTTTGGATCATTCTGTCAGCAAATAAAATATCTGCTTTATAATAAGCCTTGAGCTTATCAAGTGCTTCTGCCAAGGCTACGCTGTATTGCGCCTCTGCCACCGGTATTTCTGCCAATTGCCGAGACTTTAGGTGGTTGGCTTTGGCATCTGCAATTGGAACATGATGCATAAAAATGCACAATGCCCCAATCAAAAGTGAAAAGTGTAAAATCTTTTTCATGTCAGATTCAGGGTTTTAATTATTAATATTTAGTGCTGCTTTACTTAAATTATTTTTTAAAATCATGGCTAACCATTTCATTCTTAATTGCAGGAAATATGGGTGAAAACAAATGTTTATTCGGAACCATAGAATCTAAATTTATTCTCGTTTGCTTCCATAGAAATACCTAAAACCTGTGCAACAGCAATGGCAAATTCCTCGGCATCTTCTGAGCGAAAGGAACCGGAAACGGTTAAATTTTCGATTGAGTCCTGGGATATTTCCACTTCCACACCATAATTATCCTTGATAAGATCCGATATTTCAGCCAGGCTCGTCTGGTTAAAGACATAGCGGTACTGCTTCCAAGAAGCGAATTCTTCAGCTGTCTTTACTTTCTTCTTTTGCAAATCGCCATCAGGTTTCATTCGAACTTTTTCTCCCGGTTTCATCATCACCGTTTCCCTTCCGCTGGCATTGTGCTTAATCAATTCAACTTTCCCTGATTTTAAATGTACTTCTGTATTTTGACGACGGTTGTAAACAGTAAATTCCGTACCGTGTACCACCACATCCAAACCATTCATTGTTTGGACGATGAATTGATTGAAGGGATCATGGGCTACATCAAAAGAGGCTTCTCCTGACAATTCAACTTGCCTTTTGCCAGATAAAAAGGAAAACCGAGCAGTTTTTAACTGGCTATTGGCATTTAAATAAACCTGCGTACCGTCATTTAATGCCACAGTAGACAACTCGCCATAGCCTGTACTGTAAGTTTTTACCAATACAAAATCCAATGCCCCGGAAAAAATTAAGGCAATGAGTATCACAGAGGCAACCATAAAGAGTTGATGCGCCGGCAATTTGGGTTTTATCGAATTAGTAATGCCTTCTCCTTTAAAAGGCGCTTTATGATCAATTTTTCTATTAAAGTCTAGGAAGGCCTGCTCGACATCTGCGATGTATTGTAGGTTTTGTCTTTCCCATTCTTCCAAACAGGAATAAAAGAATTCCTCATTTCTTGTGGATTCATTGACCCAATCATCAATCCATTTTTTTTGGATTACGGAGGCTGATCCATTAAAGCATTTATTAAGTAATTTCCTTATGGTTTCTTTATCATGCATTATAATTCGAGTTATTGGTTAGGTAAAGGTGGGTGAATGCTTAAAATTCACTTAAATAGCTGTGTAAACAGCATTAGCCAAAGCAACCATTTATCCTTTAGCAATTGGCGAATGGCAATTTTTGAACGGTAAAGTTGCGTTTCTACGGTTCTGACAGAAAGCCCAATTTCTGTGGAGATCTCCTTCATGGTTTTCCCTTCAAATTGGAACAAGAGGTATATTTTCCTTCGTTGGCCGGGAAGTGTTCCAATGGCTTTCTCAAAATCTTGGTAAAGTTCTTCGTATTCTGTAATGCTATCCGGCTGATAAGTCTCAGGAATCCTTGGCTCCGAAGTCGTGCTCAACTCTCCCTTTCGTGCCAAATCATGTTTTATATAATTAAAACCTCTGTTTCTTACCGACTGGAACAAGTAAGAGCGAATAGAGGATTTCACCTTTAAATAAAGCTTTTGATCGTAAAAATGAACCAAAAGATCAGAAACCAAATCTTGAGCAACTTCTTTTGACCCTACAAAGCGTACAGCGTGAGAACAAAGCGGTTGGTAGTAGCGCCGGAAAATCATTCCCATTCCTTTTTTGGGATCTTCTTTGAGCGCATGACTAATTAGCTGTTCATCATTCATTTTATCAGTTGAATTGGAAACCGAAGCTTCTTCTACACTGATAGGTGAACTGAGCCTTTTACTATTTATTGAAATTTTGGGTTCTGGCATTATTGTTTATGGTTTTATATTGCCTGTCATTTAATAAGACAATTAAATACCCTTGTACTACTTACAAAGTAAAAAAAATATTATTCGCTATTTCATTATTTTTAACCAATACAAACCTACTCATGTCACAATTATTCTTATGTTAATTTATGATTAAATAATTTTCATGGAATTTTACACCACTTGACCTAAAGCTTTTTCTATGCAATCGGACTATTCCAATATCACTTCTAATCTAAAATCACTTCATATATTGGAATGGGTTTAACTATGAGTAACTTTTAGCCTATTCCTATTTAGAATGATAAAATAAATAGGCCTAAATAATTGAGGAAAATCACCTCTATTCTAAAGTTTAACACATCCGCCGCAGGATTTAAAAAGAAATTTTCACCGAAATCTTCATTTTGTTGTTATGGAACAGGCTTTATTTCGTCATTTAGGTACAAGATGAAAACGGAAGAATTTAAAAATAGGGTGATTTCAATGTCAGAACGCTTGTACCCAATGGTGGCAAGGATGTTAGGTAGCCATGCAAATGCGGAGGATGCTATTCAAGAAATCATGATTAAGCTTTGGGAACGACGCAAGCAAATTAAAAATCACCCCAACTTACCGGGTTTTATTTTCCTTACTGCAAAAAATTATTGTTTGGATAAAATCAAGAAGAAAACGCCTACAGAAGACATATATGAGGCCAAACATTATGAATTTCCCGCTGATCAAGAACAAAATTCGCTTGAATGGAAAGAACTCAAGCAATTGATCGAAGAAATAATCAATAGACTGCCAGCTCAGCAACGTGAAATTATAATGATGAGAGATTTGGACGGATTAACATTCGACGAAATGGCAGTATTGACAACATTAAGAATAGATCACATACGGGTTCTTTTGTCTAGGGCAAGAAAACAAGTAACTAAAGAACTCCAAAAATCATATAGTTATGGAAAAGGGGAATATTAAAAACTGGATGGAGAAGTATACTTCAGGCCACAGTACGCTCACTGAGGAAGCTTACCATGTGAAAAATGTAGAGAAAAGCGCTGATAATGCTTCACTATGGTTCAGGTACCTAAAAAAAGAAAAGAAAGAAACACCAACTGATCTTAATGCGAAAATTTGGGACAAAATTCAGAAAAGAGAGAAAAAGGCCAAATTACGGAAACTAGCAATCGGTGGTATGTCCATCGCAGCTTCACTTCTTTTTTTATTGCTTTTTTTCAAACCGGAACCAAATCCTAAATCCTATAGTCTTGCAGAAAAGCAGGCCTTACTAAAGGAGGCTATGGCTATGTTTGAAAATGACAACATTTATAAAAAGAATAAAAAAGTGCTTTATGAGGATGATATCATCATCATATATGCTTCAAAATAATTAAGAAAAATTTAACCTTTAAAACAATTCACAATGAAACAACTACTATTAATTTTGTGTATAGCACTTGTGCCATTTTCTAGTATCCTGGCTCAGGAAAGCAATGAAAACATCCAAAAAAAGCTTGAAATCACTATTAGCGAAAATGACAATCCAGACGTCTACATTGATGGTAAAAAATACGACCATGCAATTGTTGAGTTGTTGGACAAAGAAAAAATAGCAACCATTAGTGTACTTAAGGATGAAAAGGCTTTGGAAAGGTACAATGCCCCAAATGGTGTGATTTTAATTGAAACCAAAGCAAAAAAAGAGGATCAAGTTAAAATTAGGTACAAGGATGGAAACAATAATGAAGCACACCCCTTAATTATCATCGATGGAATTAAGGCCGAAAAAGGAGACATGGAAAAGCTTGATCCTATAGATATAGCGTCCGTAGAAGTGTTGAAAGGAGAAAATGCTATGAAAAAGCACAATGCACCCAATGGTGTGGTGATCATTACCACAAAAGGAGCTAAAAAAGAGTAATACTTTTCTCAATGAGAATATCGGCGACCTAAAGAAAGTGAGATTGCCCTTAAGTCCAATTTTCAAAGCAGCCCATAAAAGGACTGCTTTTTTTTGCAGTAATCACTTTAACCAGGATTATGTAATTGGATT
>NZ_CAXBOC010000419.1:0-5265 GCF_963976465.1 uncultured Cyclobacterium sp.
TTCTGGTATGCCGGAACAAATGCATATCCTGAGACTTCAGGTATTTTCCCACCCTGCATCCTGGCTCCTTACTAAAATCTTCTACCGGAAGATTTCCCTACGTTCGGCCCTCTCACAACAAGCCACCCCTGTGAAAAAACAGGGCGACTTGCTAATGCTTCGGGACACAGCTTGTCCCGAATTTAATCGGGAACTCCCGCATATGAGTCAGCCGAAAAAATACGGCACAGGCTACCGACATGCTTCGGCACAGGTTTTCACCCGTTGGAACGAACAATTTTATGACCTATATTCACCATTCAAGGCACACACATTGCATAAAATGTTAACTGACTTGATGTAGAATCTTTATCATTAGTACAGTTTGTTTATCCACCTCTTACAGGATTAAAATAAAAGGAATGGAAGAAACGTTTTGGTTCAATACTGAAAATCAATTCATAAATGCAGGTGGATTTACTACTGATTTGAGTGAAATGGGAGACTTGATTCAGAAAAAGAAAAGAGAATTAGGTATTTAATTATCCAAATCTTTTGACCATCAAACCATTAATTTCGTAAATTGAATAAAAAAAGTATGGCAAACCTCACTTTAAACAACAAGACATTAGAAAAGTATTTCGGTCTCTTGAAAGGTTTGGATAATCTTTCTAAGAAAAAATTGATCATTAAATTGACCGAGTCTCTTGATATAGAAGAAGAGAAGGTGGATTTGCAAACCATTTTTGGAGCATGGGAAGATGATAAAGATTCTGATGAAATCATCAAAGAAATTAGAGAATCAAGAGTTGAAAAAGCAGAAGATCTTGGTTTCGAATGAAATATCTTTTAGACACTAATATCTGCATCCATTTTTTAAGAGGAAAGTTTGGGATGATTGAAAAGTTTCAGGAGTTAGGAACGGAAAATTTTGCTATTTCTGAAGTTACGTTTGCTGAACTGGTATTTGGAGCCGAGAACAGCACTAATCCCAAGAAGAATCTTGAGTTAATTGAAGTTTTTACCGATCAAGTTCTGATCCTCCCTATTTTCAATGCCATTTATCTTTATGGAAAAGAGAAAGCCCGATTAAGGTCAATAGGACTGATGATAAGCGATTTTGATCTATTAATCGGTTGTACTGCAGTGGATAAAGATCTGATCATGGTGACCGAAAATCAAAAGGAATTTGAAAGAATATCTGGAATCCAACTAGAAAACTGGGTAAAGAGATAAGATAAACTTTCGCTAAACGTGTAGACGGCCCCATCAGATTCCTCTGACGGGGAGCGTCTCACACAGTTCTGCTGAGCTTGTCGAAGTACCATCCCGGTCGACCCCTGTGAAAAACAGGGCAGGCTGTACGAGTCTCGTACCTGCCCAGCATTCCGGCGCTTCACTCAAATGATCCAAAGAGATCATTATTTAAGCTCAGCCCCAGTTCACCGGATTATGGGTTGCGTTTTGAGGGAATAGGAATGCATGGATTCATAACCTTTTCTTGTCAAGCAGGACAAGGTGATCGTAGTAATCTAAATCGGATTTCGAGCCATTGCAAGGGAAAAACAAGTCAAGACCTCCCCCTTTTCATTCCCAGATAAAATTTCCTTTAAAACTTGGACCTAGTCTTCAATTAGGCTAATTTATTTTTAATTTCACCGGTTCCTGAGCGGAGCCGGAAGGGGTAGGCATTACGTACCTGTTACCCTATGGTTTCGACTCCGCTCAACCGCCGGGAGTATGGAAACCGATTCTGAGCTGGATTCGGTAAAGACTTAGCCGGTTCCTGAGCGAAACCAAACGCAGCAACCTTGCCGGTTCCTGAGCGGAGCCGAAGGATTAGGCATAACGTACTCGTTACCCTATGGTTTCAACTCCGCTCAACCGCCGGGTGGGTAGTAACCGATTCTGAGCGGGGTTCGGTAAAGACTTAGCCGGTTCCTGAGCGAAACCAAATGCAGCAACCTTGCCGGTTCCTGAGCGAAATAGAAGGAGGAGGCATTACGCTCTCCTTAACCCTATGGTTTCGACTTCGCTCAACCGCCGGGAGTATGGAAACCGATTCCAGCGAATATTTAGTACATCCTTCTTATATAAACCGGATTTCAAGGAACTCAAATCCACCAATCGTGTTTAATAATTTATGAAAAAGTTGGAATTATTGATAATAGGTGCCGGCCCTATAGGTTTGGCCTGCGGTATAGAAGCAAAAAAGAAAGGCCTTGACTATCTGATTATAGAGAAAGGGGTGCTGACAAATTCTATTTTTAATTACCCCGTCAACATGACCTTTTTCTCTACTTCTGAGAAATTGGAAATGGCAGATATCCCTTTTATGTCGATATCCAATAAGCCGACGAGACCGGAGGCACTGGAGTATTACCGAAGGATCGTCAAACATTATCAACTCAATATCAACTTGTACGAAAAGGTCAATACCTTAGAAAAACAAGAAGGTGGATTTTTGGTACACACCTCCAAGGGGGATTACCTTACTGAAAAGCTTGTGTTGGCCACCGGCTTTTACGACCTGCCCAATACCATGAATGTTCCCGGGGAAGATTTGCCCAAAGTTTCGCATTATTACAAAGAACCCTGGCCTTATATCGGGCAGAAGATCATCGTAATAGGCGGAGGTAATTCAGCAGTAGACGTAGCCTTGGAAACTTGGAGAAAGGGAGCCGATGTAACCATGGTTGTCATGAAACCTGAGATCGATCAAACCGTGAAATACTGGGTCTTGCCTGATATAGAGAATAGAATCAAAGAAGGATCAATCAAAGGTTATTACAATTCGAGTATCAAAGAAATTAGGGAAAAGGAAGTAGTAATCAATACTCCGGAAGGGGAAGTCACCATTGAAAATGACTTTGTCCTTGCCATGACGGGTTACAAACCCAATTTTGAATTACTGGATCAATTGGGTGTCCAATTGAGCCTGGATGAAAAAAGGCAGCCATGCTTTGACGACATCAGCCAGGAATCCAATGTCCCAGGCTTATACCTTGCAGGGGTAGTTTGCGGTGGACTCAATACCAGAGAGTTTTTTATAGAAAATACCATCTCTCATGCCAAAGCCATTGTAGAAGATATCCAAAGTAAAAAAGAATTGGCTACTAAAAATTAAAGCATTCTTGTATACCTAGAATGCTTGAAATGCACTTTCAACGGTAAGTTCCGGCTGTTAGAACGAATGAGAAGCGCTATAGTCATTGCGCGTATTTCAACTGTGATGGCCAACAGGAATTTTCATTCGCTTTCAAAGAACTTACAGTTTTAAGTAGCTTGGAGTCCATATTAAAACAAATAATTCCCGCTTAAGGCAAACCTTTATCAAGGGAGATTCTTTCGGAGGATTAAAATTCCTAAATAGAAAATAGCCAAATAATTATTTCAGCTAATGGCCCAACCTTATTTTATATCAAAAAGCATTAATTCCATCAAATTAATTACTCTTGCTTTATTTTTCACACACATAATCCCGCGATAACAATAGTGACCATTTTAGGGGCCTCAGCGCAATAAATAGGCAGTCAATCCTAAATCCTGCAAAGTAAAGTCATTATATTGAAACAAATTTATAAACCATGGATTACACAGATAGGGATTTAAATTGGCTGTCTTTTAACGAAAGAATTCTGCAAGAGGCTGAGAATGAAAAAACCCCTCTGATGGAACGCTTAAAGTTTATCGCCATTTATTCTTCCAACCTGGAGGAGTTCTATAGGGTTAGAGTAGCAAGTCATCATTTTGAACAAAAGTTTAAAGGTGATGAAAGAAATAAATACGGATATCGACCTTCCTACCTACTACAAAAAATAACCAAAATTGTGAGTGCTCAACAGGAGCGTTTAGGGAAAGTATTTTATTCCGAAATCATTCCCGGCTTATCTCAAAAAGGAATAAATCTATTAACCAATAAATTTACAGGGCAGGACCAAAAACAAATGGAATTCCATTATCAAAAATTTCTGCAGGGGAATTTTATCTTAATGGACATTTCTGAGGAACAGCAACTTCAACTTAAAAATCAAACCGTATATCTTTTTGCCATAAGTGCGGCCAAGCAATATCTCATTGAGCTTGATTATAAGACTTTTGGAAGATTTATCGACATCTCCACAAGTGATAATGAAATTCGTATCGTACAACTGGATGACATTTTCAGGTATAATGCCGACAAGATTTTCGGCGGGCCAACGGATATTTTTGCCATTAAGATTTCAAGAGATGCGGAATTGTATATGGATGAAGAACAGGATGGCGATCTAATATTAAAGATCAAAAAGAGCATCAAAAACAGAGAAACAGGACTTCCCTCAAGGCTACTCTTTGATGAAAATATCCCTTTTAAATACATTGACAAACTAAGGAAAAAGATAAATGTGGAAATGTCCGGTTTAATCCCCGGAGGTCATTACCATAATTTCTATGATTTTTTTAGTTTCCCGGTTTCTGATCCAAGTTTGCATTATCCAAAAAGAGAAAAAGTACCCTGTTCCAGACTCGATTTGACGACGGATTGGTTTAAAGAAATAAAAAAGGAAAACATATTCTTAAGCTTCCCCTACCAAAGCTACAATTATGTAACGCGTTTTTTAACCATGGCCGCTGAAGACGAGGATGTTGAAGAAATAAACATTACGCTGTATAGGGTTGCTACAAAGAATTCTGAAATATGCTTAGCCCTCGAATCGGCTGCCAGAAAAGGGAAAAAAGTATTTGTTTTGGACGAAGCCCAAGCGAGATTTGATGAACAATCAAATATTTATTGGGGTGAGCGATTAAAAAAAGCCGGTGTGCTTGTTAAATATGGGATAAATAATCTGAAGGTGCATGCTAAAATCTTCTCTGTCAAAAGAAAAGAAGGAGATCACATCAATACCTATGCTTACATGAGTAGCGGAAATTTCAACGAAAAAACTGCGGAAATTTACGCTGACCATGCATTGCTTACCTGTCAAGCTAATTATATCAGGGACATAGATCAGCTATTTTTAACGCTCAAAAACGATGATCACCAAGCTGAATTTGAATCTCTCTTGGTAGCTCCTTTTAACCTGCGTAGTTCGCTCAAACAGTTGATAGAAAACGAGATAAATCTGGTTAAGCAAGGCAAAAAAGGTAAATTCACATTCAAATTAAACAGTCTTGAAGACACTGAGATTATAGACACAATCAGAAATGCTGCAGATAATGACGTAGAAGTAGACCTAATTGTTAGGGGGATTTGTTGTTATCATCCCCAAACTACTCAACAAGAGAAAAACATTACTGTTGTGAGCA
>NZ_CAXBOC010000420.1:0-5224 GCF_963976465.1 uncultured Cyclobacterium sp.
GATTTTAGTCAGGATATATATATAGGGGCTTATTTTTTTCATACAGCTTTTTTTAGTCTGTTGAAAAAAATTTCAAACTTTGGTTCACAAAATTATGAACCAACAAAACCTTTTGTATATTTGCAGCGTTAATCGGAGAAAGCAATAAAAGCCAATATGACACTTACTAAAGAACAACAACAGATAATAGAAAGGATTGGGGTATTCTTTGAAAGAAAAGGTCATCAACCGATATTAGGTAGAATCATAGGATTACTAATGATTGTTGATGAGGCTGAAGCAACATTTGAAGATATTCAGAATGCTTTATTTGTAAGCAAAAGTGCCGTAAGTCAATCACTTACCTTATTGCAAAGTCAAAATAAGGTTGACTATACTACCAAACCTGGGGAAAGAAAACGATATTTTAGACTGAAGATTCGTAATTGGAAAGAAGATATTCAGGAAGACATTATAGGCGTATTTAAGTTCAATGATATTGTAGAAGAAATCATTGTGCTTAGAGGAGATAAAAATCAGGAGTTTAACGGTTATTTGGTTGAAGTGTCTAAATTCATGAAGTATTTAAGGGATGAGATGCCAAAATTGATCGAAACTTATAAAAAACAAATCGAATAATTTTTTTATTTCGCTTGGTTCATAAAAAACAGAACAAACTATTATTTACTAAATATAATACAATTAAATAAAATGAAAAAACAAAACTGGTTACCTCTTATACTAATCCTATTTTTAGGAGAAGTGGTGCATGCACAAGAGGGCATTAAGGGAGGATATACCTTAAAAGAGTGTATTGAATTGGGATTGAAAAATAATGCTCAAATCAAAAAATCTATATTAGATGAGCAAGAAGCAGGATATTTAAGAAAAGAAATAACGGGTACTGGATTACCACAACTAGAGGCCTATGGTAACTATAACAATTTCTTAGATGTGTATCCGCAAGCAATTCCGGGAGGAGTATTGGATCCAAATTCTGATCCGAATGGAGTGGATGTGATTGCTTTTGGAGTCCCTCAGAGTTTGAAGGGAGGAATTCAATTAAGCCAGTTGGTATTTAGTCAATCCTACCTTGTAGGATTAAAAGCAGCCAAAACCTCTGAAGAGTTTTACAGACTAATCACCGATATGACGACTGAAGACATTATTTATGACATTGCCTTGAACTATTACGGTGTTATTGCGACTGAACTTCAAATGATAAATTTGGAAGCAAACCACGACAAACTTGTGAAGTTAGAAGCAATTATTAAGTCTCAGTATGAAAATGATTTGGCAAGGAAAGTGGATTATAATAGGGTTAAGGTAAACCTGACAAGTTTAGAGACTCAAATGGATAATCTTGAAACGCTTATCGAACAAAGAAGCAATTATTTAAAATTGGTAATGGGTATTCCTGTAGCAGATGAATTGGCACTTGCAGCCTATAACTTCGAAGAGCAACACGATCAACAGGAAATATTGCTGGAAGATCCGGATCTTAGCAATCGTTATGACCTGCAGGTATTGGACAAACAGCAGGAGTTAAATGCCCTTAATATTAAGAATATAAAATCAGGATATTATCCCACCATTGCTGCCTTTGCAGATCTTAATTACAATGCATTTTCAAAAAGTTTTGATTTTTTATCAACTAGTCACCAGTGGTATAGGGGCTCTTTAGTTGGCATACAATTGAACATCCCCATCTTCGACGGAAATCAGAAAAAAAATAAGATTGCTCAAGCGAGGATGCAAAGTGAAAAATTGAAACACGATCAATATTTGGCAGAGCAAAATGCTCAAGCTTCCTATTTGAATGCGGTTAAGAAAATGAATAATAGTTTGAAAAGTCTAGAAGCTCAACAATCCAATTTGGTTTTATCTGAAACCGTTTTTGATCAAACGAATCAACTGTATAGAGAGGGATTATCTCCTTTGACAGATGTTTTAGATTCAGAAACTGCGCTTAGAGAAGCCCGATCCGCTTATTTTAATCAAATTATCAATGTAAAAACTGCAGAAGCAGAACTCTACCAATCCATTGGTCAGATTGAAAAGATCGCAGAATAAATTAAATAGAAATTAATAAGAAAATTGTTTCAAATAATTATGAAAAAATTAATCACCCCCTTGGTATTTGTGTTTATAGCCGCTGTTATTGTTCCAAGTGTTTTAGCGTTTATGTATTCCTGCTCAGTCATAGTCTTTACAAAAACAAGCAAGAAATGGAAGTTAAAGCAGAAGAAGCCATGAAAACAAGTGAGTCAATTCCTGTGAGAACACAAGAAGTTGCCAAAACTTCAAATGCCCTTTCATATACTATTAACGGTACTTTTATTCCTAGCAGGGAGTTGTTGCTTAAGTCTGAAGGAAGTGGTAAAGTAACGCGTATCTATAAAGAAAAAGGAGACGATGTTTCCAAGGGAGAGGTCATTGCCAAATTGGATGATGAATTGATACAAGCTGAATTGGCCATTGCTGAAACTAAATTTAATCAATATACCAGGGATTTGAGCAGGTATGAAAATCTGGCAGGTACAGAAGCTATCACTGAAAAACAGCTTGAAGAAATTCAGAATGCTCATAAAATGGGGGCTTCAGAGATTAAAATGATCAACAGAAGACTTGCCAATACCGTAATCACTGCGCCTATTTCCGGATTTATCAATAAGGATTTTATTGAAATAGGGACTTTAATGAGCCCGGGAATGAATGTAGTAGAAATCGTCGATGTGATGCCGCTAAAATTAATAGTGAATGTATCAGAGATGGAAATCGCAAATATACAGGTTGGAGATACTGTGAAAGTTAAAGTAGGCGTCATTCCTGATCAGGAATTTACCGGTAAAGTTTCGTTTACAAGTAACAAAGGTGATGCCTCCTTGAAATATCAGGTAGAAATTGAATTAGAAGACGTATCGGAAAAAATAAAACCTGGAATGTTTGCCTATGCTACATTTGAATACCCTGCACAGGAAGCCATTATGATTGAAAGAACCTCGCTTATCAGAGGAATAAAAAACCCTGAAGTATTTGTATTAAAGGATGGTAAAGCCAATTTAAAGAAAATCAAAATTGCGCAAGTAGGGAATAACAAGCTTATGCTTCTTGAAGGTTTAAATATTGGCGATAAGTTGATCACCTCCGGATTGATCAACCTTAAAGATGGAATGGCGGTAACTGAAATTCAATAGTAGAAGCGATGCAAATTACTAAAATATCTATACAAAGATCCACCATAGTGGTGGTGCTCTTTACCATATTGACTTCCCTGGGGATTTTTTCCTACAGTCAAATGTCCTATGAGCTATTACCGAAGTTCAGTCCAAATGTAGTTACAGTGTCCACACTTTATCCGGGCTCTGCTCCGTCGGAGGTGGAAAATTCAGTTACTCGAAAACTGGAGGATGCATTGGCATCCCTGGAAGGGATTGATGTCATGAAATCTACTTCTCTGGAAAGTTTTTCTATCATTACCATTGAGCTAAAAGATGAAGTAGATGTAGATGTTGTTTTACAAGATGCTCAACGTAAGATAGATGCCATCCTAGGAGATCTTCCGGATGATGTAGACCCTCCTTCCTTAGGCAAGTTTAGTTTGGATGATATGCCTATCATGCAGTTGGGGGCTTACTCAACAATGAGTGCCACAGATTTTTATGATTTGATGGACCAACGTATCCAGCCTACTTTGGCTCAGATTGACGGTGTGGCTCAAGTAAATTTATTGGGAGGAACTGAACGGGAAATTAAGGTAAATCTGAATCAAAATAAGCCATAGCCACGGAAAATTTAGATTTTCCTACAGGAAAGCTTATTAGTGATGATGAGCAAATATTGATTCGATTGGCCGGAAAATTTACATCTGTTGATGAAATAAGAAACCTTGTGGTGGCGCAAAATGGTGCCTCTATTATTAAAATAAAAGATCTCGCAGAGGTAGTTGATTCGAATAAGGAGGAAGAAATCTTAAGTAGATTAAACGGAAATGCTGCGATTGGTGTATCCATTCAAAAGCAGTCGGACGCCAACGCGGTGGATGTTGCCGAAAATGTAACCCTTGCATTGGCCGGTCTAGAAGAAACGTATAAAGACAATAGCCTAAAGTTTGAAGTTTCTCAAGACAGTTCAACTTTTACCTTAGAAGCTGCAGATGCTGTGATTCATGATTTAATTATAGCGGTTGTATTGGTGGCAGTAATCATGTTATTGTTTTTACACAGTATCAGGAATGCCGTGATTGTAATGATAGCAGTACCTGCTTCCATCGTTGCTACATTTACAGTGATGTATTTGGCCGGTTTCACACTTAACCTAATGAGTTTATTGGCCCTTTCGCTAGTAGTGGGGATCTTGGTGGATGATGCTATTGTGGTGATCGAAAATATATATCGACATATGGAGAAGGGAAAAACTGCCATACAAGCTTCCTATGACGGAATCCGAGAAATTGGAGGTACAGTAGTATCCATTACACTGGTAATTGTGGTTGTATTCGTTCCGTTGTCCATGACAGGAGGCTTGATTGCCGGTATATTGACTCAATTCAGTATAACTGTGGCTGTGGCCACTTTGATAAGTTTATTGGTTGCTTTTACTTTAATCCCACTTTTAACTTCCAGGTTTTCAAAATTGGAACATGTGGATGCTAAAAGTATTTTCGGTAAAATAATCAATGGCTTTGAAAAAATACTTGACAGTATCGTGGCCTGGCTGACAGGTATTCTTAGTTGGTCATTTAACAACAAAGCCATTACATTAATTTTGACTTTTGTAATGTTTGTCTCCTCCTTTATGCTTGTAAGTAATGGTTTTATTGGGAGCGAATTTGTTGGTCAAGGTGATAAAGGAGAATTCTTGATGAGGATTGAGCTTCCTAAATCTGCTACTCTGGAGGAAACTAATTTTAAAACCATGGAGACGGAACATTTCCTAAGGAAATACCCTGAAATAAGTGGAATCTTTACTTCAGTTGGACAAACTACTGGTGTTTTTTCTGGGGCTACTTCCACACCATATGCTGCTGAACTAACAGTTAAAATGGTACCGGCAGAGGAGAGAAATACCACAGCACCGGAATTTGCCAGAGAAATGGAAATTGCCTTGGAAGAAAATATTGTAGGAGCTGAGTTTACTGCTGTGCCGATTGCCATTACAGGTACAGCCAGTGATGCACCTATACAAATCCTACTTTCAGGTCCGGATTTAGACGTTTTAAAGACTTTTTCGGATAAGGTATTGG
>NZ_CAXBOC010000421.1:0-5218 GCF_963976465.1 uncultured Cyclobacterium sp.
CCGACCAGTCAGACAAAGCCAATGTGATGTCATAATTTAGGTCGTTGTTAACCTGATCTTTCCAGGTTAGGGCCAATTCCCAACCGGTAGTTCTTAAGTCAGCTGCATTGGATTGAGGAGCACTGGTTCCCAAGATAGATGGATAATCTCTACGCATTAACATGTCTTTGGTTTCCCTTGAGTATACATCCAAAGAAGCGTCAATTTTACCACCAAATAAAGTTACATCCAATCCAATGTTTTTGGATACTACAGTTTCCCAAGTAAGGGTTGGACTAACCAAACCTGCAGCAGAAACAAATGGAGTACGCTGACCTGCTGTCAACATAAAACCTGACTGACCGATACCCATTGTAGGTATATACGGATAATAATTGTTACCTAGCAACTGATTACCCAAGGTACCATAAGAAGCCCTTAACTTAAGTTCTTCCATCCAGTTTTTGGTGCTAGCCATCCAGCTTTCATTGGAAATTCTATAACCTGCAGAAAATGAAGGGAAAAATCCAAAACGGTCTTCTGAAGGGAACCTTGAAGTTCCATCATAACGGCCATTGGCTTCCAGAAGGAATCGCTCATCAAAGATATAATTGACCCTATAAAAGGCACCTCTTAAAGACACATGACTGCTGCTTCCGAAAGTCTGTTGCATACCTGTAGTTGCATTCAGGTCTGTAATCAACGGAGTCAATAGTGTATTGGCTTGTGCCCTGATGTATTTATTTTGCCCCCACTCCTGGTTAAAACCTACCATAGTGGTCAGGTTATGAATTTCAGGTAGCTGAAATTTATAATCTGCGTAAGCATTGAATACATAGTATTGATTGTAATTGCTTTGCTCATTGATAAAATCATTACCACTAAAACCATTGCTCACCATGTCTGCCGCCAGTAAGTTAGTATCTACAATTTCAATCTTACTTGCCACATGTTGGGCTGTTCTATGGAAGAAATTATAGGAGAAATTTGACTTAACGGTCAATCCTTTTGCCGGTGTAAGGGTTACCCCTTGGGTCAACCAGATGTCATTGTTGGTCCAAGTGGATCGTCCACCATTTTCCAAGTAAGGCCAAAAGTTGGTACCTCCAAAATACATATCGATATACTGCGAATACTGGTCTCTATCTCCTGGCTCCAAGTAGTAAGGGAGATCGGGAAATTGAATAGGCATAATTGGGTTTACCCTGGCCAGGGAGTTGATATTTACATCCCAGTTATAGAAATAAGGCTTATCACTTTGTTGAGAATTAACTACAATCTTTTCATCCAAGGTCAACCAATCTGTAACCTTAAACTCTGCCTTCATCAAGATATTATAACGCTTAAAATTCTCATTTCTGTCTGAATCCAAGTAACCATCTTTGTTAAGGTAACCTAAAGAAACAAAGTAATTGGCATTTTCCGATCCACCTGAAATAGAAAGATCATGCTGCTGTGTAGGTGCAAAGGTGGTCATGATATTTTCCTGGTAATTATTAAACCCATAAAATCTTAGACTACCATTTGCAACGCCCCATTCATTCTCAGGAATTGGGTTCTCAGACCATCTTTTGGTACCATCTACCATGTCTTGATCATAGCTAGGTACTCCGTTGGTACGAATATTGGCAAGGTTTCTTGCTTGAACGAACTCATAAGGATCAGTCACCGGATCCATATTGAAAATAGGTTTAGCCAATGACATTTGACTATTAAGAGAAACCCTTACTTTTCCTGCCTTACCACTTTTGGTAGTTACCAATACCACACCAAATGCAGCCCTTGCTCCATATACGGCAGCAGCTGAAGCATCTTTCAATACTTTCAATATCATTTGGGTTGATCCTATTCAGATCCATTGGTACGTTATCTACCAATATAAGTGGAGAACCTCCATTAATGGATTGATATCCCCTGATATTAAAACTAGGGCTTTGTGCAGGGTCACCATTTCTTGGAGCAATGTTAAGGTTTGGTATTACACCTTGCAATCCTTCGCCTACATTGGCAATAGGTCTGTTTTGAAGCCTTTCACTGGTGGCTACACCAACAGCACCTGTAAGGTTAACTTTCTCTTGGGTACCATAACCTACTACTACCACCTCATCAAGAGACTGGGTATCTTCTACCAAGGTAATATTGATTGTGCTACGGTTGCCAACATTTACGGTTTGGCTTTCAAAACCAATAAATGAAAATACAATGCTAGCATTTTCGTCAACAGTTATTGAAAACTTACCATCCAAGTCTGTTGCAGTACCAATGGTGGTTCCGGGAACTGAAACTGTTGCTCCCGGTATTGGCATGCCATTTTCATCTGTAACGGTACCCGATACGGTAATATCAGCCTCAGCACTCGTATTCTTAGCACTGGCCAATTCCGTTGGTACCTTTTTTATGTTTTCCAAATTTTTGTCTAAACCTTCCGTCTGGGCTTTTAATCCCACGGAAAACAAACAAAAAAGGATTGCCGGTAGCCATGACATCGGTTGCATGACCCGGTAAAAATGTAAACTTTTTTTCATAGTGGATTATTTGTTAATTGTTTTAATTCTTTTCAGGACCTTCTCCCGAATTTTTGTTGTAACTCTTTCTGAATTATTCTTTCATAGGCATCGTTAAGTATAGTTCTCAAAATTACTTTTATAAATCAAAATATTGATCTGCAAATAGACCTAATACTTTATATTTTCTAAGTTTAAGTAAAATCTAACTGAATGAAACCATATTTACTTGGGAAAGAATGGTTATTTTAGGTTTCTCCGAAATTTTACATTGTCGAAGTTTAGTTATATTTTTATAAAGAAAAAAATTAATCAAAAAAAAATGTAAATATTCAAGAAACAATTTAACATTAACGTTTTAGTTTAAACCCTCAAAAAGATGTTAAATTTTAATTAATCCCTACTAGTTAATTTTAGTGGTCAAAAAAAAGTTTTAACGGTGAATTTACGACCATCAACTAATCAGGCTTCATGCCCAAGACATCCTTTTTTTTATTATATCATAGAGTAAATAATTTATATTTAATTCACAAATTCATCAGTTATTTCTAAAGACAAAAAAACTTAATTAATTAGTTAATCCTCTCTTAGTCGATTACAAAAAGAAAAAAACTTTATCCTTCTAATTAGTGAAGAATTTTGATCCAATAAGCCACCGATCTAAATTGAACATTTTAAATATTTTCCGATTGTGATTAACAGCCAATCGGAAAAAGTTATATGAATGTATTTGTGCAAATATTTAACGAAACCTGCCTTTTCTCATTAAAATCTCACCAATTCCACCGTTAATTTGATTTCTATCAAGCTGAGATTAAAAAAATCGGAGGAATTAATTTAATTATTACCCAAAATTCAACCTCTATCAATTGTAAAAACGAGTATGTAGTAATGTAACAATATTTGGATTTTATTTAAAAAAGGTAAGCTACCCTATGGGCATGCTGAGGTATTGACCGCCAAGTTAATTAATTAACCAAAATAAATGTCAAAAAACCTTACCCCTAGAATTTATAATTTTCAACAACAATGCAGTAAAATAATCCGTTAAATATAAAAAAAATAATCACCTAGTATTTTACGACATTTTTTTAAACCAAAATATTCTAAATTAATGTAATCATTGAATTTTTTGGTTAAAAATAAGAGTACATTTAAAAAAAATAGCGAAATTTACCGAATCGCAATAATGCAATAAAACCATAAATAATTAAGTAATTAGAACTAAGAACTTCACGGGTACGTTACTCATTTAGTGAAGTTTATATTATTGACATTCCCATTAATTGGGTTATTTATTAACAAAAATAAAATTAGCAATGTTTAAATATTCGAGTCAAACCAGGGTTTTAGTGGCTGTGGATTGTATAATCTTCGGGTTTGATGGTACAGATTACAATTTATTAATGGTGCATAGGGGATTTTCTCCCGAAAAAGAAAAATGGAGCCTCATGGGCGGATTTCTAAAAGCAGATGAATCCCTTGATGAATCAGCCAATCGAATTCTATATGAACTCACAGGCTTAGAAAATGTCTTTATGGAACAAATGCACACCTTCAGCAAACCCAATAGAGACCCCATAGAAAGAGTTGTAGGTGTAGTCTATATGGCCCTAATTGATATTAAAAAATACCAACACCAGCCACACGATGATTTCCAAGCCCGCTGGTTTCGAATGGACCAAATTCCGAAATTAATATTTGACCACCAAGAGATGGTCGAAATGGCCTTTAATAGGTTAAGAAGCAAAGCTGCCTTTCACCCCATCCTATTTGAATTATTGCCGGAGAAATTTACATTGCCCAAACTTCAAACATTGTACGAAAAATTGTTTGCCACTAAAATTGACAAACGAAACTTTACCCGAAAATTGCTCTCCAGTAAAATCATTCAAAAAATTGAAGAAAAAGACATGACCGCTTCAAAAAAGGGCGCCTTCTACTATACTTTGAACCCTTCTACTTACAAGGAGAATTTTCAAAGAACACTAAACCTAATTCCTAAAAGTGAAATACCTTCCCTAATAGAATAAGGGAAATAGGTTGATAGTTTTGTCATTCCAGAGATTCGATCACCCAATGATATGTCATCGCACTATAATAGCAAACTTCCAATAATAGCCGGCACAATTCAATGGATAGAAAATAAAAAGAACCGTAGCATTATTAAAACACTACGGTTCTCATCTTTTTCAGCGTAAAATTTTAAATCCGTTTTACTCCAATAAACTTTTCAGCAATTCACGCACTGCTTGCGGATTTTTTATATTGTAATTGGCCTGCGTGTAGGTATAGCCCACCCTAATGGTATAAGCATTCTTTGGCATGGCCTTAAAGGTATCTTCATCTGTCCAATCATCTCCCAGGGCCATGATAAAATCATAATCCTCTCCTTTCATCATGGCTGTTGCTGCACGCCCCTTATTAATATCCGGCCTTTTGATTTCAAGGACCTTATTGCCTTCCAGGACTTGTAAATTATGTCCTCTGGCCATGTATTTCAGGTGACTAAACAATTCTCTCATCCGTAGATCACCTAGTCCACTCTCCACTTTCCTAAAATGCCAAACAAGGGAATGGTGTTTTTCCTCAATTAAAGCTCCAGGGGTACGCAGTACATAATACTCCATCACCTTTCTGATGTCCTCTTTCCAA
The DNA here is from genome assembly GCF_963976465.1 of uncultured Cyclobacterium sp. Taxonomy (NCBI): domain Bacteria; kingdom Pseudomonadati; phylum Bacteroidota; class Cytophagia; order Cytophagales; family Cyclobacteriaceae; genus Cyclobacterium; species uncultured Cyclobacterium sp. Next base: position 5,139 of record NZ_CAXBOC010000421.1, read on the forward strand.
CTGTCATCCACCTCAGCATATAAAATCCAATCTTCTTTTTGGTCTTTTCTTTTTAGCCAAACACCATGTTCGGCAATCAT
>NZ_CAXBOC010000422.1:0-5170 GCF_963976465.1 uncultured Cyclobacterium sp.
TTCCAGGATAGTCAAAGCCTTTTCCATCTGCTTTCGGAGTTCTAAAATCATAACTCTTAATGGCTAAATTCCCCATAAGGACGGATTCAGTCAAAGGTCCCGCGATGGAAAAAGGAGAGCTAAGCTCATCGTATTCTTTACTACCATGGCCTGCAATACATGCATTAACCCATTGCGCATAGTGACCACCAACACCACCTTCCACACGAGGTAAAGTTGGTGCTACTTCTACGCTGTCATTGATAGAAGTAGGTAATAATTTAGGGTTCATTCCATAGGTTGAACACATCATTTTACCTCTGGTTCCTTCTATAATTACGCCATTGCCACCATCTCCCATTTGTTCATTTGGGCCAAGCTCTTCCGGCCTGCTAGGTTGAATACCACCATCCATCCAGTGAAATTCAAGATTGCCTCCATTAGGCTTGTCAAAACCCAAAGTGATATGAGAAGACGGAGGACAGCTTTCAGGAAAATAGCCTTTGGTGAATTCTCCGGTATATACTGAGCCAACACTACATTCTGCTCCGGTTGGGTAACCTAAATCTAAAGTTCGGAAGGCCGGCTCCATTAGGTGGCATGCCATATCTCCAAGTGCTCCGGTACCAAACTCCCACCAACCTCGCCAATTAAAGGGATGTAAATTTTCTACATAATCCATTTGTCTTGCAGTACCTAACCACAAATCCCAATTGAGATTTTTTGGTGCTTTTTTCCCTGATTCTCCAGGCCAGGGAACACCCTGAGGCCAAACTGGTCGATTGGTCCATACTTGCACTTTGGTTGCCTCACCGATTAATCCTGCAGCATACCATTCGCGCATTTTACGGACTCCATCTCCAGAAGCCCCTTGATTACCCATTTGGGTTACCAACTTGTATTTTTCAGCTGCTTGTGTAAGTACTCGTGCTTCATGGATCGTATGGGTCAATGGTTTTTGGACGTATACATGTTTGCCCATTTTCATTGCTGATAAGGCTTGAACTGCGTGGTTGTGATCAGGAGTTGAAACAGAGACGGCGTCTATATTGTTGTCTTCCTTTTCCAACATTTCTCTATAATCTTCATAGAACTTCGCTTTAGGATGAGCTTTGATCCTTCCTGATGCCCTTTTAGGATCCACGTCGCATAGCGCCACTATATCTGCATTTCCACTTTCATAGAAACTTCTAATATCACTTCCACCTTTACCACCGGCACCTATACCTGCAATTCTAAGTTTGTCGCTTGGTGCCTTAAAACCGGGACCTCCAAGTACATGTCTGGGTACAATGTAGAACCCGGCTGCTGCCATAGCAGAGGCTTTCATAAAATTCCTTCTGGAATTGTTCTTTGTGGATTTACTGATATCTTTCATTGGTAATTTTTTAAATTATTATAAATGTCTAAAATATTAAAAATTGATGAAAGTTTCTTGTTTTTTTATATGGAAAAATAGTTTTTGAAAATCCTCCTTTGTATAATTAAAAACTGAGCCATTGGGTTATACCTTTTTCCAACGTATTCTTCCATTAATCAATGAAAAAGACCAATGATTATTGGTCTTCGCTTTTACTTTCTGCTTGACTTGTTTTTTTTAAATTTATTATTTTAGGTATAGGCAGGAGGTACTCCTCTTGTATGGCAGGATCATTTTGATAACATACCGGTGAAGTATTTTCAGGAAGGCTTGTTTTATCTTTTATTTGACCTTTCATTTTCAACTTGTTTTTTCTTTCAACAACTCAGCAATTAATGAAATATTGTTTCCAATAGCAGTGGGGTTTTTGTCTACAATTGCTAAGCCTATATCCCCTAAGGCCCCAATGAAATCAAAGGCCTTTTGAATATCTATTAAAGAATTGATGCTGCTCTTAATCTCCTTATTGATGTTGCTCAACTTTGATATGGCCGTGGCTGTCTCTTCTCCAACAATTATGGTTGACAAAAGCTTCATCTCCCTGGCTGTTTTCATTAATTGATTTGACTTTTTGCCCATTTCAAGAAAAGTCTCATGGCTGATTTTTTGCTGGCTAATTTTTTCAAATCGATAGTCATTGAATTTTTTTGCAATCTCTAAAAATTCATCTGCCAATTGGCTAATTTGTTCACTGTCAAATCTATCTTTCATTTTTTAAGTTGCTCATAGGTATAATGTAGTGTACGTAAATCTGCAGATATTCGCCCAATTTCTGCTTTGAAATTGGAGCTGTTTAATTTTAAATCGGAGGATACCAACTTATGGTGTTCTTTAGCAATGAGTTCAATAACTTCTATGAGTGCCTTAATTTGACCTGTTTGTATCCTATGTTCGTCTATCAAACCATAGTATTCCCTAGCTGCAGCAGCTTTATCCATTGTATTGAGGGCTGGATCGAAACTCATGGATTTGTAAAAGGAATACCAAACTTCGTTTTGAATTTCCATCAAGCCCAGAAGATTTTCCTTTAATACAAATATCAATTTTTCGCTAATTAATTGTTGATAGGGGTCTGCGTCCTCCATATAACTTTTTATCCTATTTTTTCTGTATTGACCTGTTACTGCTTTTAAGCTTAATTCCGTTAATTTTTGAAAGGCCAATAATTGTTCTTCCTTAAACTCAATCAGGTTTGAGGCAGCTAAAGTGGTAGCAGGCCTATTCAAATTATATTGGTTAATTTCTGTAGAAGACAATTGATAAAGCCCTTCCCAGTAGTCTATTAAAACAAAATAAAGATTATTTACTTGTTCATCTGCTTTTAAGTAAACTTCACAAGCACAATTTGCTTCCCTTTCAATTTCAAATTGACTTACCTTGGTAAAGTTACATTCTTCAAGACATGCAGCGTGGAAATTATATTTGAGTTCCTTTAATTTGCCGATTCCTATTAAAGCTTCCTTTGACAAATCCTCAACAGGTATTAGGCTGGAGCAGGATAATGATAGCCCTATGATAAAAATACCGACTATTTTTGAAATCAATTGCATGTTTAAATATACCGATTATTCCGGTATTTTGATGGTAAGTCTGTTGCCAAATAACGGATTTTGCAAAACTTGTGAATAGCTTTTGTATCAAATAGGTCAGATCAAAAATAAAATAGTATGAATCAACTGCATACCCTATGCTAAAAATCTTTTGATGCACTTTTAAGAAATCGGATTTTTGTCTTTAGGGTTCAAATTATTAATAAAGATAAGTCAGGTATATAATTTTATTTATTTCACAACTAGAGGAAATACAACATTCATAAACACCAAGTCAATTCTACTTGATGCCCAAAGAGATAAAAGAACGATCAAGTTTTTTCACAAAAGAATTTTTTAAGTACCCCATCTTGAATTTCTTCTCTAATGACTACAAAACCGGCGTTGGTAAGTAGTGTTTTCATGATCCAATCTAAGGTAGAATACTCTTCTTTAAAATGGATAATCGTATCCTCTCTCATAAAATCACCTCCTTTTAATTCTTGACTTTTAATAAAGGCATTAATTTTATCAATTGAATTGTGATCTGGAATAACTACATCATAAAAATAAAACCTTCCTCCAGGTTTTAAAATATGGAAGATTTTTTCTAGTGCAATACTTTTCCAATAGTCCGGAAGATGATGTAAGGACAAGGAGCTGATCACTCCATCTATGCTTTTCTCAGGGAGATTAAAATTTAAATAACCGGTATGAGAAAAGGAAATATTTTTGATTTGCTTGATATCTGCTTTAGCTTTGGCAGCTTTTAACATGGTTTCTGAAACATCTATCGCATATACTTTTTCGCTATGGGCTGCCAGTGCTAAGGAAAAATTGCCTGTACCACATCCGATGTCTAAAAATCTCAATCTTTTATTGGGTCTTAACCATTCAATTACTTCTTGGATTTCTTTAGCTAAATTTCTGAAATCATCATGTGAGGGGTCGTAAACATCTACCTCTTTTTGCAATGTGTAATCTTTTCCGGTTTGCTGAAATTCGTTGTAAAGCCATTTTGTAATCATGATATATTACTTTTGTGTTTATTTCTGTATTTAATTCTTCTATTTAGTTAAATATCCGAATTTCAAAGCAGATTTACATAGCTTAGCTTGGTTTAAAATAAATTGATTTTTCCAATTAATAGCCGGAAATTGAAAAAGAATAATATTTTATTTTGGATTACATATTTAGTTTAAGTCATTTTGTAAAATTGAAATAATGAAAGGTAAATCAATAGCTATCCTCGGGATTGGAGGAGTTGGTGGATTTGTTGCTGCTAGAATTTTGGCAAATCGTTTAGATAAATCTGTAAAACTTGACTTAATTTCAAGAGGAGCCACTTATGATAATATTAAATCAAAAGGCTTGGTCTTTAGCAATCCCGACTCTAAGAAGATTTTACACCCAGATGGGCTAATTCTGAGTGGGGAATCTAAAAACACTTATGATTTGGTGATTTTGGCTACAAAGTCACAGTCCATGAAGCAAGCTGTTTTAGAAAATCAAGCAATATTTGGAAAAGACACCTTGGTTCTCCCTTTACAGAATATGACGAATGCGGCAGCCCTTATTCGACCTTTCGTTGGGAAAGCTATGGTTTTGGATGCTTGTATTTACCTGATTTCAAATGTTCAAAAACCCGGGCATATCAAGCATCTGGGAGGGCCGGGGAAAGTAATCGTTGGTTCTTCAAACACGGGTACTTATGACTGGGTTATTAATTATTTAAATGAATGTGGAATACCGTTAAACTTAGTGTCTGATGTAAAATTTCAGCTTTGGAAGAAGTTCTTGTTTATATCTAGTCTCGGAACTTTAACAGCTGCAAGGAATGTGACATTTGGAGAAATCAGATCCAGTCAGGAATTAAAAGGAGTATGGATTGGTTTGATGGAGGAATTGATTCAATTGGCTCAAAAACAGGAGGTAATGCTTGACGAATCTGATATAAAGAATGCACTGGCTATGATTTCAAATTTTCCCGAAGATGCCAAGTCTTCATTTCAGTTAGACGTTGAAGCAGGCCGGTTTGGTGAAAAAAAGACCTTGGTGGATGAAGTCATTATTGATTCTAAAAAATATGGATTAAGTTGTACCAATTATCAGCTTTTAGAAAGTAAGATATCTGAGAGTCTGGGGAATAACTAAAAGAAATCTAAGGACATAACAATGATTCTTAGGGTTAATGCCTCGTTTTTTTAATTAGGGCTTGTTGGAAAATTCGATAAAACTTGAC
>NZ_CAXBOC010000423.1:0-5135 GCF_963976465.1 uncultured Cyclobacterium sp.
TGGTAGCTGCCAGTTCCATCATCAGGCCGGGTGTGGCCCGCTCGGGCATGATGCGGGAATACATTCTGAGACATGTTAATCCCGCACGCCGGGAAAGGGCCCATCCGGTACTGAAGGACATCATGCCTGAGACGTACGGCATCATGGTCTATCAGGAAGATGTCATCAAAGTTGCCCACCATTTTTCCGGACTCACACTGAGCGAAGCGGATGTGCTCCGTAGAGGAATGAGTGGCAAATCCCGTTCTAAAGGCGCCTTACAAAAAGTCAAAGAACGCTTTTTCTCCAACTGTCAGGAAATGGGCAGGGATGCAACTGTAACAGGAGAAGTATGGCATCAAATCGAAAGCTTTGCCGGTTATTCCTTTGCCAAGGGGCATTCAGCATCTTTCGCTGTGGAAAGTTACCAAAGCCTGTACCTGAAAGCCCATTATCCTTTGGAGTTTATGGTGGCGGTTATCAATAATTTTGGTGGCTTTTACCATACTGAATTTTATATACACGAACTACGCATGAATGGGGCTGATGTACAGGCCCCACACCTAAACGAAAGTGACTACTTTACCAATATCAAGGGGAAGACCGTTTACCTGGGCTTTGTACATATGAAATACCTGCAACAAGAAACCTCCGGCAGATTATTGGCCGAAAGACAAAAGGCAGGCCACTTTACCGGACTAACTGATTTTATTTCTCGGGTAGACATCAGTTTGGAGCAATTGCTGATTCTTATCCGCATCGGCTGCTTTCGGTTTACAGGCAAGAGCAAGCAAGAGTGTTTATGGGAGGCCCATTTTATCATGCACCGCAAAAAAAGCCCTACCGGTGGAAGTCAGCGTTTATTTGTCAATGCAGGATTTCGTGAGTTGAAGGCGCCGGTACTGGAAGATTTAGACCTGAGACAGGAAATCATCGATCAACTTGAAATATTGGAATTTCCGCTGATCAGCCCTTTCCACTTGGTAAAAGATCAGCAAACTACGGGAATTGCTGCCTTGGAAATGAAGCAGTTCCTAGGCAAGCGTGTGCAACTTATTGGATATCTCGTTACGGTCAAATATACACGTACCGTGAAAGGAGATGTAATGAATTTTGGTACTTTTATAGACAAGGATGGACACTGGATAGACACGGTTCATTTTCCTCCGGTAGTTAAAAAAACACCCTTAAAAGGGCGAGGTATCTACCTTATTAAAGGCAAGGTAACGGAGGAATTTGATTTTTACAGCATAGAGGTAAGTAGCTGCAAAAGGATGGAATACTGGAATGCAGAGGATTAACCTTAGAAAAACAGGAGGAGAACACTTCAAGATAAGCCATTACAAGCAAACCCTCCAATAGCATTTGACCATTCACTTTAAAAATGAATAAAACCACTATTGAAATGGAAATCCACTAAATTTTAATTAACTTAATAGTTCAATCACCTGGCTATGAAAAAAACAATCCTACTGCAACTCTGCTTGATCACTAGCCTGTTTTCATGTGGATCTACCAATAATGAAAACTCCCCAAACACCTCATACACTTTAGAAATAGTAGATTCTGTGCAGGTGGATTTTCTAGGAAACCTGCAACTTTATGCGGTTCATTCGGCTAGGGATTTATTTCTTTTCCATGAATGCCGAAAAAATCAATTCATCCTCACGGATAAAAACGGGGAAGTTCTATCCTCCCTCGATCAACCGGGCGATGCACCCAGCTCCTATGGAAATACCGCTTGTTCCGCTACTTTTGTCGGAGACAGTATCGTTGTCATGGGGAGACAAAAGCTGGTAATTTATGATCTTAATTTTGATTATATCAAAAGTCATAAAAAACCCTACGCGGGTAAAGGAATGTTTTACTCCGGATACGACCATTTGCAAAAGGCCAATATAGCCAATGAAACCCATTTAGTTGCCTTTACCGGAGGCCCCCAACATCCAGTCGCTACAAATCAGGAGGCCTATTACATCCATTTCAACACCTTTGATCTAATCAACCTTGATTCCGGTGGCTACGTACCCATTACTCCCCTGCATCCCGAAAGCAGGTATAAGCAGGGTAAGGCATTTAATTTTATCAGGCCGATGTTTCAGGTAAATGAAGACAAGATTCATTTTATTTTTGCCACAGACACCTTATTTCACAGCCACGACCTGAGCAAAGCGGAAAATGAATTAACCGTGGAAGGTATCCCATTTGATGATTTTATCCTCAATCCAGGATACCCATTTGGGGGAAGTGAAGATTATGACACCCCTAAACCTAAAAAAGGTGAAGTAAAAAGCTATTTTAAGGTGGATGAAAAAGACCTGATCCTTTACCAGTCCGGCCTATCTCTTGAAAACACCCCACTCCGAGGAACTACTTCCCGGGAGGAATGGAAGGAAATCAATGCTCGACTAAACCCTTTAAAATTTCTTGTAAGAGAAGCTGAAGGGGTATACAGCGAAGTAGGCCTCTGTCCCACCAATTTTACCCCTACACATGTAGATGGTAAAAATCGGTTGTGGGCGCGACAGCATGTTGAGCTTTTGGATCAGGAACCTGAATTCTACACCATCTATCAGGTAGCATTGGTGCCGGAGTAAAAGTCATTACTGAAAGTAGCGAGAAACCTGGTAGTTCTAAAAAAGATATGCAGTTACGATTTAGTAGATTTTAGGCCCGTTTCAACTCGAAGTCAGCTTACTAGCCTTGGTTAAAGGGGATTTTTTGGTTTAAAATGATATTTTTACAAATCAAATTCAGATTTAATCCAGCAGATGACATGCTGGAACCACTGTTGATGTGAAACACATCATCGAATAACCTCAAAAGACAATCACTATGCGAATAAATTTTCTTTCCGCTATTTTTTTGGTCTGCTTATGTTTGAATGCAGGAGCACAAAATTCAGAAATGGATGATAGTAATATAGGGATAAAACCAAATAATGCGATTAACGGAAGTTTATTTGACAGAGATAGGGCTGAGGAAAAATCATTGAAAAGCATCAATATTGAAGCCGGTATAGTAATTTCTCCTCCACCAGGCAGACTGGCAATTGTGGCGGATGGCAATTCCCCCGACCCGGATGATCTTGGTGGAACAGCCGTTTCTTTAGCGCTGCTGCGGGCTGTAGGATTAACCGACAGATTGGTGCATTACTCCCACAGTTGTGATTTGGTTAGAGGGGCAAGGATTTCTGCAAGGGCTGAAAGAGAGCGGCACTATTTGATGCAAGTAGCCTGCGATGTTACAGCACGTAGATGGGGTGGATATGATTCCTTGTTCTTTTTCGATGCCCTTTGGCAACAAGAGGAGACGATCAAAGATTTGGCTAAAGCAATAAATGCCTCTTCGGCTGAAAACCCTTTATGGATCATTGAAGCAGGTGAGCCTGACATTATAGCACTCGCTTTAGAGGCGGCCAATAGTGATAAAAACCAATATGTAAAGGTTATTACCCATCATCCGGCAAATGACAATGCGGGAGATTTTTTCACCTGGAAGCAGCTATTGGATTTTGGTGTTGAAGAAGTTCGTATTCCGGATCAAAATACAAACCTAAAGGTGGATTTAGCACAATGGGATTGGGCTAAAAATCACGCTGATCCAAGAATTCAGTGGGTTTGGATGCTTGGGAAAATAGCAGAAGTAGATGATGTAGTCAAATTTCAAAAAGATAAATGGGATTGCTCTGATGCCGGCATGGTGCTATATTGGATTACCGGAGCCACTAATGGAGGATTGAAATCAGGAACTGTAGAAGATGTAAAAGATATATTGTTGAACCATATTGAAGCCAATCCGATGGCAGGTCAAACTTTGAATTAACAATCCATAACAAACTGGAAGTATTATCACAACCAAGCCTCAATTCCGTCTAGGATTGGGGCTTGGTATTATTTTTACTCTGGTCTTCCAAGATCAATGTGGCTCAAATAGTTAAATGCGAAATACTATTACGTCCTAGAATCAATTCAAACAAGCTGATTTCATTTTGGTGGCAACACTTCCTTAGATAGTTCGGGAAATCCTATTGCAGAATCCGGCTTAAATCAATTACTAACCGCTATGGGTTTTACTTCTACATTGGTTGAATCCAGGACATTTACTTCATAGCCCAGATTGATATCAAGATTTCCAGAATTTTCCATAAAGGCGGCTGCACCCTCCCTACTTACCTGCGTTTCCCATGCGTACAAACGTCTCAAATTAGGTAAACTTGCAAGGTGGGCAAGCCCTTCATCTGTAATACTTGTGCCATACAGGTTGAGTGATTCCAAGTAAGTAAGCCCCTGCAGATTTGCCAGCCCGGCATCTGTTACTGCTGTTTTTTCTGCCCTTAGTCTTGTAAGGTTTTTCAATTTTCCCACTTCCGCAAGTCCATTATCCGACAGTTGGGTATTTTTTACATCCAACCAGGTTATTTGCTCAGGGAAATCTGCTGCTAATCTTGTAAGAATGGCATCTACTGAATCTTTTCTATACAATGTAACTTGCAACCAATTGTCTTCATTGGAAAGTCGCTTAATCGCAATGCCTTCATTCACGTATGCGTTTAATTTTTCTTCTTCAATGGCTGTGGTACCTTCTGCCAGTAAAATTTCTACAGCGGATTTGTTTGCATTGGGATCAGACAGCGTAAGCAATACATTTTGCACTTCATCATCCGCCTCAAGTTCAGCCACTTTCTTATCAAATGACGCTCCTTCATTGATCCACCATTCTAGCAATAGCACTTGCTCATCAGTGAGCTGTGACTTGCCTTTAGGGGGCATATGGTCATCATGGTTTTCTTCCAGATGTACCCTTTTGATCATTTCACTTTCTGCCGCACTTCCGGGTTCAAAAATGGCACCATTCTCTCCACCTTTCATAAGGGCTTCTGGGGTGTGCATTTGTAGGTCCCCTTTCTTCTTGCTGGCATTGTGACAGGAATTGCAGCGCTGCTCCATGATGGGATGGATGATATCTACATACACCACCGCTTCATCCAAATTTTCGATTAATTTAGGTCCTTTTTCTTCCACAGGTATCCCGGCCAACCTTTTCATGGTATCGGGCATGTACTGGGTAAGGTAAGTAGAACCATGCGTTAGCGATCCACCATAATGACCGGCACCAGCAAGGAGCAACATCATCACAGAGAGCGTGCCTATATA
>NZ_CAXBOC010000424.1:0-5126 GCF_963976465.1 uncultured Cyclobacterium sp.
CAAATGGCAGGATTCAATGATAATGTACCTGAGCCTGCTCCTGAACCTGTGCCAGCGCCCAAAGTACCAATCGATCCTAATATTTACTCCGGTTACTATTTAGGTATTGGATCCAGATCAACTAACCTAGAGGAATCCTTGATGTGGCTTAACTATGTAGATGAAAGTCCTAGTATGGATTCCTTTCTTGGAGAGAAGGCTATTAAGGAGCAAAAATATGGAATCTCTTTTGATTTTGGTATCCAAATGGGAAATTTGAAAGGCTATCATTTTGAACTGGGAGGAAGTGGAATTACTGGATCAGTTAATTTCCTAGCCTTTCATACTGCATATGGTTATAATTTTTCACTTGGGGCATCTAAAAAAATAATTTTCAGACCAGTTCTTGGTATAGAATTCGGTAGGGCAAAGGCCCCTTTGGGAGACATCATCAACAATGATCTGTATATCAGAGTAAATGATTCAGATTTTTACAGCGATGATGTTTCAATAAAAATAATCTCTAATCAAGGGACAGTTAAACCAAGATTTGATTTTGCATTTCCTTTTCAGAAGGCTGAAGGCTATTCTATGTTAACTATAACTGCCGGATATTCATACAATATTTACTCCAATAGCCCTATGATTAAGTTTAGTGGAACAGATGAGAACAATGAAACTCTATATGCCAAAGAGAATCTAGACGAATCAAAAATTGATTTTAGGTTAAATAACATAAGGAGTACAGACAAATTACCCTTTGATTTGAATGGTCCATTTATTGGCCTGGCTTTTCAATTTTAATGATGATTTGTTCTTATCTTATAAACGCCAGCTATATTAAATTTAATGAAATCTTTCAACATTATTGAATTGTCTAATCTATTATCCAAAAGTCATTAGGACATAAAAAGCCACGAAGACCAAAAGTATTTGGTTTGAAACTTAAAAAATTCCTGTAGCTAAAGGAATCTCTTTAGCTACAGGAATAAAATTGTACTTCTAACAGCAAATAAACCAGACAAAATTGAGTGCCACCTTGGACACCATTTGTTTAGAGTAAATAGCTTTATTGAAAAAATCCAAACCTTTATTACCATTACCAGCTTGTAGGCTTGTAATCTTTTAGGAATTTGCCACACCAGTGTTTACCCACATTGATTCCATCGAATAAGGGATCTAAAACCCGGGCTGCGCCATCAACAATATCTAGTGGGGGCTGGAAATCATGAATTTTTTCTTTTTTCTTGGCCAATTCAATTGGATCCTCATCAGTAACCCATCCCGTATCTACGGCATTGGTATAGATACCAAACTTGGCAAATTCTGCTGCAGAAGTTAGGGTCATCATGTTCAGAGCTGCTTTGGCCATATTGGTATGGGGATGACGAGACTCTTTGTGATATTTATGGAATTTACCTTCCATGGCAGAAACGTTGATGATGTGTTTTTGACCGGTATTTTCTTTTTTCATCAAATGAATCAGGCGGTTATTGAGCACAAAGGGGGCAATGGAATTGACAAGTTGAACCTCCAGCATTTCATTGGTAGGAATCTCACCCAACTTTAATCTCCAACTGTTAGTTTTTCTTAAATCAACTTGCTGAAGGTCAGCGTCCAGCTTCCCGGTAGGAAAAACAGCATCAGGCTCCAAGGCATGATCTATTGTATAAGGAATCTGAGATAATTTTTTCTGAGGAACTCAAGCCAATCCCCAGTTGGCTCCCATGCCAGGTAACCGGTAAATTTCGGTTGGAATCTTCAATTGTAGCACTTAAGGCTCCTAACTCCTGTAAACAAACTTGATGATCTGAAAGGAGATTATTTATCAATGAAGGCAAATTGGTATGATCTGTTTCTTCATTCGATAATAAATGTTTGTAAAATCCGGCGGGACGTCTTACTGTTTGTGCTGCATTATTGATCAATACATCCAGCCTAATGTATTGGGAGGTTATAAAATTACAGAACAATTCCACACTTGGAATATGTCTCAAGTCTAATCCATGGATTTTAAGCCGTGAATCCCAGGTTAAAAAATCATCCTCCTTGGAAAAACGTAGGGCAGCATCAACCGGAAATCTTGTCGTTGCGATGACAGTGGCGCCTGCCCGTAAAATCATCAGGCAAATGTGATAACCAATTTTAAGCCTCGCTCCTGTCACCAAGGCCACCTGACCAGTAAGATCTGCCGTTTGAAAACGCTTGGCATAATTGAAATCCCCACAGGCGGTGCACATGGTATCATAGAAATGGTGAAGGGAGGTAAAAACCTCCTTACAAACATGACATTCTCGAGGAGTGATTGAAGCGCTATTGCTCCTTTTTTCTTTTCCTTCATAAGTCACCATTTTTGGCGCTACAAAGACATGGGACTCTCTGGCACTACGGATACCTGTTTGATTTCGTGCAAACTTGTCTTGGAATGCTCTTTCTTTCTTGACCTTTTTCTTAGCGTTTTTCTTTCGCTTTATCAGCTCCTCTTTTTGAGGTCTAGAGAGTCGGCCTGCTTGGGTAATTAATTCAATTCTACGATCCAAAAGAATATTAAATATCTGGTCCGTATCATTGTTTAATATTTCTAAAATTGCAATGCATTGCTCAATCTGGTCTTTGCCTAGCTGACCATTGTCTTTCTTGGTTTCCATTTATGCGCTTGGTACTTGAGCGGAATAGGTAGCATCTTTGCTTGGTTCATTCCGAGCTGTAAAGGTACACCCTTTTCTAGGATACCTTTTGGAAATACCATTATACTGTCCATTGTTAATGTACAACAGGGATTTTCAATAAACGAAGGGGAATTGATCAGAATTGAACCATACCATAAAAAAATATCGAGCAAATTATAAAGTAAATACAAACTTACCTACCCCTCATATTCATCACGAAAGATTTGATGCTTATTTTTTCTTAGTTGCTTATTCCGTTGGGATTTCATTTTAGCCGAAGCTTTATTTTTATCAGATTTAAAATGCATACTCGCTTCCGATAAACTTGATCCCTGCTTGATCATCAAACCGTTATAAGGGCAGTGGTCGTAGCCACAATCGTGTTTAGAATAAGCTCCAAAATTTCTATGCTTAATTTTTTTATCTGTTAGTATTTTCTCTTGGTTGAAACGAATATCAGACCAAATTTGTCTTTCATCAGCTACTGTTAGTTCTAGCCCTAGCGTAATTAGATCAAAATAGGTTTTAGGGTCTTTTAATTGATAAAAATTAAATGTCTTTTCAAAAACCCTATTGGCATGATCTCGAACTTCAATTTGGTCCCTTAATTCAAGATTTTCATTCTCACAAATGGAACGGTACAATCCCAAGGTATTGAAATCTGAATATTTCTTATAATTATCGATAAAGTAAAAATATTCGTCCTTACTTAACTGATTGAACTTTCTGTCAATTTTCATTTATTCAAATCTAAATTAGGTTTTACCCAATTATTGATGCCCCCGGACGCCTTTTGTTTTTGGTAATCAATCCAGTACGGTTTTTCTTCAGCCAATGGAGCATTTTCATTAACCATCAACGGCCTGACATCAGACCACCAAGCCTCATAGGCTGCTCTCATCTCTGCTATCAGTTCAGGCTGCTCCTCTACTATATTCCGTGTTTCTCCCGGGTCTTGAGACAAGTCATACAACTCACTGTTGTTTACAAATCGATACCGTTCATTTCTCACAGCAAACTTCTTGTATTTTGAATTATCCGGATTGGATGTTTCTTCAGTCCCTACCCAACATTCTGTTCCTTCCTGGCCGGAAATATTGTTGGGATTTAAGGGCCATCTACCTCCATGAAAAAATCGAAACCTATCTTCAGATGGTATACTGTCATTTATTAAATTGGAATAAAAGCTTTTGCCATCCAAGTCAGTAATGTCGGAAATGTCGATATTGGCTATCTCAGCAAAAGTGGGAAGAATATCATAATGATTGAGCATCACATCTACCTCCTCACCTTTATTAAAAACATTTGGCCACCTGATAAAGAAAGGGACTCTGGTACCCCCTTCATTTACACTTCCTTTAAATCCTTTCATTCCGGCATTATAGAATTCCCCATGAACAGTATTGTAGGCACCATAGGTTTTACCATTGTCAGACATAAATATTAAAATGGTATTGTCAGCAATCTCCCAAGCGTCTAATTTATCCATTAATACTCCTAAATTCATATCGATATTTTCTACCATGCCATAAAAACCCTGAGCATCTTCCGGATAGCCCTGATCTATGAATTTTTTCTTGTATTCCTCAGGAGCTATAAAAGGACCGTGGGGAGCATTTGTAGTGATATAAGCAAAAAATGGTTCCTCATTCGAAGATTTCTCCTTTATCCAGGACATGGCCTGCGTAAAAAACACATCGGTACAAAACCCTTCTGTTTTCAGAAAGGTACCATTATGTTTGATCACAGGGTCAAAATACCCATTATCTGGTACATCTGCACAGGATCCTGCATAAGCCTGGCCAATCCCGCCGGCTCCATGAATAAACATCTCATCAAATCCACGACTATCGGGTTGATACTCCTGTTCATCTCCCAAATGCCATTTACCGAAAATTCCACTCGTATAACCTCCCCTTTTTAACACCTGAGGCAAAGTAGTTAAACCCAGTGCCATTCTTTCTCTTTCCAAAATAGTATGGGTTATTCCATTTTTAAAAGGGTGTCGTCCGGTCATAAGGGCTGATCTGGTAGGCGCACAAGTAGGGCTGACCTGAAAATCTTCCAAACTAATACTCTGTGTTTTTAACTTGTCCATATTTGGTGTAGACACATCAGGGCTTCCATGGGCTGATATGTCTCCATACCCTTGATCATCTGTCATCACCAATATGATATTCGGTGGAATTGGTTCTTCCTCAATTTCCTGTTTACAACTAAAGATTAAAATTGCAAGACTAAAGAATAAAAGTAAATAATATAAGAAAGTGTTTTTCATGGTAATTACTATTAGTGATTTGTTTACAATAATAGCGATAAGATGCGAAATACAGGTATATTTTGCTTTTTTACAGCAATATAGATGATGGTTAATTATTAATTGTTAATGTGAGAATGGTTAATTGTTAATTATTAATATGGGAATGGTTAATTATTAATTGTTAATGTGAGAATGGTTAATTGTTAATTATTAATATG
>NZ_CAXBOC010000425.1:0-5124 GCF_963976465.1 uncultured Cyclobacterium sp.
AAGAGTTGGAAGCCATGGGCAGGTACGGGAGGTACCTGGACAAGGAAGGAGACGGTATTCCTTACAGGACCTATCCCGGCACCCATCCATCCAAAGGCGCCTTCACCACCAGAGGAACTTCCAGAGATGAGTATGCCGTGTACACCGAAAACAGTGAAGCTTATGTGCGCAATATGAAACGCCTGCAAACCAAGTGGGAAACGGCAAAAAAAATAATGCCCGAACCTCACTTGTATCAAGAAGAAAACCGGCAGGAAATCGGCATGTTGTTCTTCGGAACCTCCACCTATTCTTCAGAAGAAGCCAAAGATTTGCTGGCAGAAAAAGGCATTCACCTGGATGCCATTCGCATCAAAGCCTTCCCCTTTGGAGAAGCTACTGAGACATTTATCCAATCTCACAAGCTTGTGTTTGTCATCGAGCAAAACAGGGATGGGCAGCTTCGCAGCCTGATCATTAATGAAATGCAAACCAATCCTGCGAAACTAGCCCCTGTACTGAATTATGATGGCATGCCCATCACTGCAGACGACATCGCTTCCCAAATCACCAATTATTTAAAGCAAAAAACCACCGTAGCTCATGACTTATCTGAAACCTTTATTTAGACACCCAAAATTGCCCAAAAACAAGCTTGGGTATACACTTAAGGAGTATGAAGGAAGTATTTCTACGCTCTGTGCAGGTTGTGGACATGACAGTATCAGTGCCACGATTGTGCAGGCTTGTTATGAACTGGACATTGAGCCCCATCTGGTAGCCAAAATTTCCGGAATAGGTTGCTCTTCCAAAACCCCGGCCTACTTTCTAGGCAATTCCCATGGTTTTAACTCTGTGCACGGCAGAATGCCTTCCGTAGCTACAGGAGCCAATATGGCCAATAAAAACCTGGTATATTTTGGTGTTTCAGGAGATGGTGACACAGCCTCCATCGGTATGGGACAGTTTGTGCATGCCATCCGAAGAAACCTCAACATGGTCTACATTGTGATGAACAATGGCTGCTATGGCCTTACCAAAGGGCAAGATTCAGCTACTGCCGATGTAGGGTCTAAGAGCAAAGCGGGGTCTATCAACCCATTCCAACCTGTGGACCTTGCCAGTCTGGCAGTAGAATTAGGAGCCACCTTTGTGGCCCAGAGTTTCAGTGGTGACAAGCAACAACTGGTACCCCTAATCAAAGCAGGCATACAGCACAAAGGCCTGGCCTTTATCAATGTGATGTCTCCTTGTGTTACTTTCAATAACAATCCCGGATCCACCAAATCCTATGATTATGTACGTGAACACATGCAAGCCACGGGTACCTTGGATTTTGTCCCCGAAGAAAAACCCATTCATGCCGAGTATGAGGAAGGTACAGGCACAGCTGTATCTCTACATGATGGCTCTGAGATGAAATTACACAAATTGGCTCCGGACTGGGACCCCGAAGACAGGGTATCCGCAGCCAATGCCATTCAGCAAGCCCGGTTAAAGGATGAAATACTCACCGGCTTGCTCTATATCAATACCGAATATGGCGACCTGCATGATATCATTAACACTTCAGACACACCTTTAAATACCATGAAGGAAAATACGTTGTGTCCGGGAACGGAAAAACTGGACACCATCAATGCGGGATTCAGGTAAAAAAATCCTGACACCATCACATCCGAAACAAACAAAACCCCATCGCTTTTACTAGAGATGGGGTTTTGTTTTTTATTCCTTCTAATTCTAAAATAAGGTGATAACCAATGGGATGGTTAACAACATTTGAAATTTCATGAATCTGTTCGTATGACCTCAAAATTGATTCGAATTCCATTTTCGCTATTTGGGTCATTGGCATCCCAGCATCAAATTTATCATTGACTAGTAATGCCTTTGCGAAATCCTCGGGAGGCAGTCCGCTAGGACGAGTCACTCTTTGGTCGAACCGATGGAAAGGCAATGTGCTATAGGCATGGGGAAACGGCTTAGGGATAGGAACGGAAATCCTTTCGGCAAGGCAGAGCGTAGGGAAAGATTGGAGGGATAGCCCGGCTGAAGGAAAGCCCCAAGTCCAGCAAAAGAAATTACTATCAAAAATT
Source organism: uncultured Cyclobacterium sp. (assembly GCF_963976465.1). Taxonomy (NCBI): domain Bacteria; kingdom Pseudomonadati; phylum Bacteroidota; class Cytophagia; order Cytophagales; family Cyclobacteriaceae; genus Cyclobacterium; species uncultured Cyclobacterium sp. The sequence continues at coordinate 2,079 of NZ_CAXBOC010000425.1, forward strand.
CCCTTCCGGAAGATCTCCAGAAAACAACTTTACTATCAAAAACCAGACACTGATAATTCTGCAGCATACAGAAAGACTATCATACTTAAAAAAGATCCTGGCTTTCCTAGAATCATTCTACTTTCAAAAAATCAATAAACCGTAAAAATTGATCTGAAAGAATAGTTTGAATGAGAGTTCAATACTTAAGATAAACAACGTTAGCATCCTGAAATAAACGCTTAGAAAAATGTAAAAGCTTCAACTCACTATGATGCAAAGAGCGAAACTGAACCAAAACCTGCAATTCCAACAAAACGACCACTTTATCGGTTTTATAAATCATCATGTAAAATTCATTCTGTTCGTCAATCATAAGAAAAAGAATGCTTTTCAAAGGTTCCTCCCATTTAGAGGGAAGGTTTTTTGCCCACAACTCACTTGTGAATAGACTTCCCAGTAATACCAAGTTTATCTTCTAATGAGGAAATACGAATTAGATACTTATTGGAGACTAAAAATTGCCTGTAGATAGAGTCAACGATCATAATTGAAAAGATAGATAGAAAAAATCATAACTGTATTTTGGCACATTCCCCGAAAGGAATGCCTTAATTAATTATGGGGAAAATATACAAGTTCAAAAACCTATCTCCAAAAGAGACCCATGAAACAAATTGCAACGCATTGAAAATCTCAATCGTATTTTTTCAAAAAAAATTTTCTAAAAATGAAAACTAATTCCCTAATAACACGTAACTTAAGAAATAATAGTTAATGATTATTTAATACTCTATAACCCAAAAACCATGAAAAAAATCATATTTTTAGCTTTTATAGCTATTTTTTTGTCCTTTACCCCACTTTTCTCTCAAGAAACGAGTTGGGATTATCCTATTCGACCTGGAAGTAGGGAATGGGCTACACTACCCACTACCGCAGATAGGGTAAAAGCCATTCAAGTACCTGAGGACGTACTGCCCAAGCTATCGGATCAACAATTGCTGGATCTTATTTTAAATTACCCTTTCTTTAATAGTTATATCTTATCGGATAACCCGTTTGATGGATACCAAAGAACAATGGTGACACTGAATGCTTATGGAGAACTAAAGTCTAGACCGGAAAGCCTTAATATTATTTTCGATCATTACAACAGGATGGATTTTTCTCAAATAAATAAATTGGGGGAAAGTGCTGAGATTGGAAGGTTTGCGTTACGAGTTTCAGCAATAGAGTTGATGCTAACTGATTTTAGTTTGGACAAAACCTTATCTCTGGAAGAATCTGAGAAAATATTGGAAGGCGTATCAAGAAAATACACAGAAAAATCCGTTAACGAGGAAGAGCTACTGGGCTTGGGAAAGCTAACTACCGCTTTTCTGGCCGCCAATGTGTTTAATGGACAACCTACTTTAAAAAACACGAGCTAGAAAATTTTGTAGCAAACATACGTGTTGTAAGCAATGATTTTGTAGATAATATTATCAATCAAATTAATTATCCCCAAAACCGATGAAAACAAGAATATATATTCTAGCGATCGCCTTATTGGCCTTCTGTTCACAATCCTGCAATAGCGTGGATCAAGATGATCCGGAGTTAAACGAGCTGTTGCTTTCCTGCAATGCCACTGATCCCATCAACGATCTGCAATGGCTGGGTGACCTCGATGCCGAGTATGAGCAATTGTGGCAAACGTACCGTATTATGGTAGTTGAATTCGAAAGGAAAGGTTATATCGTTTTGGATGGTACTCTGAGTTCTTCCCCTGCGTCTACCATATTTAATTGTAATGGAGATGTAGCCCTAAATAGTACATTAAAGGGAATCTCTTACAATGATTTTATTGACAACATGAGAATAGTAAAAGTTTTAAAAACCAAAAACTGGCCATGAAAAAGCTCTACGCATTTATAATTTTTAGCACACTAATCACATCGACTTTATTAGCGCAAAATGTATATACTCCAAAAGGCACTTTGGTTCCAACTAATTCATATTTCACATATAACACTCCCCAAAGTACAATAAACGCATTTTATGACGATTTAAACAATGGCCTTTATGGACCCACCCCTGTAATTGTTGCAAGCGTAAATGATAATTATAATTGTCACGGATATGCCTGGAACATGTATCCTTCAAATGGAAGACAAGTAGCATTAGATGATCCCACATATAATGCAGTTAGTACTTATATCAATGATCAAAGTTTCAAAACTACAACCAACACTACATTGCCAGGTGTACTTGTCCGTTAGAGTGGAGACCATTCTGCTGTAGTTATAAACGTAACAAATCGGCTAATGTCCAAATGGGGATGGGCAACGCTCACTAGACATGCTCCGGGTGACGTTCCTCCAGGATATGGTCTCCCGGCTAGTTACTATCGGTGTAACTTCCCTTCGAAGTTAACCCACGCACAAATAGACAACGGGACAATATCATATGGAACCTACCCTTCATTCGAAGCAAATACTGGTTCACACCGAATTGATGTTTATGGAACCCCACATACTACTTATTCATTTGCAACCCAGCCAAGTGTTCCAGGAATATCCATTTATGGTCAGTATTCAAACACAGTGCTTTTTGATAAACCGGCATATAATCAGCAAGGCCGATATATATTTGTAACTATGAGCAACGGATGTACAGTACCTTCAGCTCAAACAAGTATCTATGTTTATGATCCACCGGGAGCATCTATGATGATTTACCCTGTTCCGACAGATGATGAAGTAACGATCCAATTTGCTGATTTAGAAGAAAAGCTTGTGATGGAAGATATGACTTACGACGGGGAAGGTCCATCTTTACCAGTTTCCATAGAAGTATTCAATGGAAACAACATAAAAGTTGCCGATTTATCTGAAGAGGTAATAGTTAGAAAAAGCAATAAGGTGAGTCTTGCTCACTTAGGGAAAGGAACTTACTATATCAAAGCAATTTTTAAAGACGGTTTTGTAGAAACAAAAAGGGTAATTGTAAAATAAATTATCATAAGAAAATCCAATACCAGAATATTTCGGAAGCCCGGGCAAAAAGTTCGGGCTTTTTTGAA
>NZ_CAXBOC010000426.1:0-5123 GCF_963976465.1 uncultured Cyclobacterium sp.
TTCATTTGGGGGTAACCAAACAGTGGGTGCAGCTCAAACCAGGATTCCCAATCTAAACATTACATGGGAAACAGCTCAAATGACCAATATTGGATTGGATTTAGGCTTTTTGGACAATCGCCTTTTGGCAAACTTTAATTACTTTATTAAAGACACCAAAGACATGCTAATAGCTCCGCCTACCATTGGTTCTATCGGTACTGCCCAAATACCCAATCAAAACCTTGGAGAGCTTAGAAATAAGGGGCTTGAAATGGAGGTTTTGTTTAGAGAGACGCAAGGAAAATTAACTTATAGTATCAGCGGTAATGCTTCATTTATTCAAAATGAAGTTACCCAATTGGTAGATGGCAATTTTATCGGGTCCAGACTTTATGGAAGATCCAGCCAGGAATTGTCCAGAACCTATGAAGGTTCACCCATTGCAAGTTTCTATGGTTGGAGAGCAGATGGTCTATACCAAACTACAGAAGAGATCCAAAATGATTCCAATATCGCTAATGATCCTAGAAAATCTGCCGGATTGATTCAGCCAGGTGATGTTAAGTTTTTGGATCTCAACGATGATGGTTTGATCGATGAAGAAGACAGAGAGATTATTGGAAATCCACACCCTAAAGTCGTTTATGGCTTAAATGCTCAGTTGGGATATGGAAATTTCGATTTTAGCTTATTTTTCCTTGGTAACGCAGGCTTTGATATTTACAATGCTGACAGAATGCAGGGAATTGATCCTACCTATCCATTTAATATGTATGCCGAGACCATCAATAGATGGAATGGCGAGGGAACCAGCAATGAAATTCCAAGAATGACTACCAAAAGGGATAACCTAAATCATAGAGCTTCGGACATGTTTTTAGAAAAGGGAGATTTCTTGAGGTTAAAGAATATTGTATTGGGATATACTTTACCTGATCCAATTACTAGCAGGTTGGGTATTTCCAAGGCAAGATTTTATGTGACAGGACAAAACGTATTTGTCTTGACGGGCTACTCCGGAATGGACCCGGAATTGGGTTATACGGATGGAAACCTGCAGTTGAATGTAGATTATGCGCAATATCCACAATCCAGAAGCTGGACCATCGGTACAACAATAACTTTCTAATCAAGCTTATGAAAAATATAATTCAACTTCTTTTGTTGCTGGTATTATTTACTACAGCATGTGATGACAATATACTAGAGACGACTCCTTATGGCCAATCTACCTCCTCTCAGTTTTGGAGAAATGGGGAAGATGCAGTAGCTGCTGCCAATGCCATGTATGAGCCGCTAACTGTGGAGGACTTTTACGGGCATGCAGAGCATACCTTTGATATTCCTTCTGATGATCAATTCAGGGCAGGGGATCATGGGGAAGATCAAGCCATTGAGTCCTTTACGTTTGATGCCGGTAACCCGCAATTGTACTATAGCTGGAGGCATAAATATGAAGTAATATCCAGGGCCAACGCAGTGTTAATTAATGTTCCTGATATTACCATGGATCAAACCCTGAAGGATAGAACATTAGGTGAAGCCTATTTTCTTAGAGGTTTTATGTACTGGAGGTTTGCCGTAATTTATGGAGGTGTACCTTTAATTTTGGAAGAGGACGTCCTAGCCAATAACTACAATAAGCCCAGGGCAAGCTTGGACGAAACCTTTGCACAGATTGAATCAGACTTGATGGAGGCGGCAAATCTTCTTCCAGCCACACATGGTTCAGATGATTTGGGTAGACCTAATAAAGGTGCAGCTAATGGATTACTGGCAAAAATGTTCCTATATAAAGAAGAGTTTGATAAGACCATTTCCTATGGACAAATGGTATTGGACGGGCCATATCCTCTAGCAGATGATTTTCAGGATAACTTCCGTGTAGAAACGCAAAATAATCCGGAAGTTTTGTTTTCTATTCAAAGTCTTCAAGGATGGAGGGACAACACCCATATCATCTATTCCACACCTAGGCCATGGGGTGGTTGGGACTTTCATGAACCGGTGCAAGACCTGATAGAAGAGTTTGAAGAGGGTGACCCTAGGTTAGACTATACCGTTTACAAACCCGGGGATATGGTGGACTTAGGAGGAGACAAAGGCCTTACTGAATACACAGCAGATCTTTCTTCCACTGGCTATCATTTCAGAAAATACTCCTCATGGAATCCTCAAGGAGGGCTAAATATGAGCCATAATAACCCTATTCTTAGGACAGCTGATGTATTGCTTTTGGTGGCTGAAGCCAAGATTAGATCAGGCCAAAATGGAGACGCTGAAATCAATGAGGTAAGACAGCGTGCCGGTAGAGAGCTTTTGTCCAATGCAACGATGGAAGATTTAATCCATGAGCGTAGGGTAGAGTTGGCAGGTGAAAACCAAAGGCATCAAGACCTTATCCGCTGGGACAAGGCCAATTTGGTGGATATTGTGGCCATTTATAAAAAAGATTTGGGTCCTTTAAAACCACCAAGAAATTTCGAAAGGCCTAAGCATTATCTATTTGCTATACCTCAAAGAGAAATTGACTTGAGTAATGGGGTATTGACACAAAATCCAGAATACTAATGGTGAATAGGACAATGGTCTTCCTATTTGTTTTGGCTTTGCTAATGTCCTGTGGTGCCAATACCGAGCAAAAAATCATTGGGGAATGGAAATTGGATTCGGCTTATTATCATTATAACCAATTCAATTTTTCCAGTGATGGTTGGCATCAGGATGAGCGATACACATTTTTACCCACTGGTGAAACCATCACCAGTGCGGTAAATTCCTCCATTCGAAACAAATATGCCATAGAAAACAAGCACCTTAATTACTATGATGAAAAGGGCAACCTTGTCAATATATATGAGATCCTTTCACTTAGTGACGAAAATATGGTTTTGAGAGTGGAGAAAAAGCCCTTGTTTAAAGGCGCAAATCAAAATAGGTTTGAAGTCCGTTATTTTTCCAAAGTCAACTGAATGAGAAACTAAAATCCGTAAAAGTTTAAAGCCTAGAGAATGGGCTTTAAACTTTTACGGATAGATTTATAGTTTTAAAAGTACCTTCAGATGTTGGGGGTACTTTTTTTATTTTGACCACCCCTCTAATTGAATAGTTTTAATGGAATTCCCATCAGCATCAAAATATTCAACCTTTTCAAGACCTATCTCAGGAAAAATAGGGTTGGACCCTTGACTCAAGTAGCCAGATCCATGATAAAATTCTACCAACCTTTTTATGCCATCCTTAAAAGATAGAATTGCTTTAACTGAGCCACTGACAGGAGGCAAAGGCATGAGGTTTAATCTCTTATTGGGTAAACTTAGCCATTGTGAAGGTTGGTTGTTTTTAGCTGCCAAATACAACAATCCATATTCTTCTCCTAGGAAAATGGGAACCAGACTTCGGACATCCCCCTTCAGTTGTAGCATTTGATCCTTTATTAGAAATTCGCCATTGTCCAAATACTCCAACCTTAAGCCATATCCGGCATCATATTGTCCTGTAATTACCTCTGTTTGATGAAAATTTCCAGCCAGCAAAATTTCCATCCTGCCATTTTCATCAAAGTCCCCTGCATCTATACCAAATATGGGCGACACCTGGGCAATATTAGGTAATGGGATATTGTCAAAGCCTTCCTCGCCCTTATTGATCAAAAGGATGGAAGAAAAGGTCTTGGCCTCAAGTTTATTTTCTGTACTGTCCAGGTAAGCTTGTCCAAGCAAGCTGCTTAAAGTGGCTTGTGCATAACTATGGTAATCATTGAATTTTTTCTTCAACACAGGGATTTGTTGGAAAATGTCATCTCTGGGATGCATCGGGTATCTTTTGCCATCTTCTATATAGGAAATGATGGCCTCACTTTTCCCATTCTTATCGAAATCTGCCCAGTGAATCTTTAGTGGGTGGGTTTCAGTACTTTTGTACCTACTGTTTAAACCTAGGTTGCCAATTATATAATCGGTTTGGCCATCTTGATTGATGTCTGTCCCTATTATACTGTTCCACCAGCCTGTGCTCCCTTCCAAACCTGGGATATTTTCCTTCAAAACCAAGCGACCTGACTGATTCTCAAAAAGTGTAATTTCCATCCATTCTCCCACGACAATCAAGTCTGTCCAATTGTCTTGATTATAGTCGGTCCATAGGGCAGAAGTGACCATGCCTATATTTTCTAAACCGGGAGCAATTTCCCCAGCAACTTCCCTGAATTGCCCCTCGTTGTTCTGAAGCAATTGAGATTTGCCTGGCATTGGGTAATTATTGGGAGCCAATCTACCTCCAACAAACAGGTCCATATCTCCATCCTTATCAAAATCTGCTCCGACCACTGCTGAACTGCTAGCAAAAATTTCAGGTAGTGCCATGGGGTCTAAGCTAAACTTTCCCTTTCCATCATTGATATATAACCGATCCTTGTAAAACTTGGATCCGGCTTCAAATTCGTTTCCCCCTGAGGCAATGTATAGGTCTTGGTCTCCATCTGAATCAGCATCAAAAAAAAGTACCCCCATGTCTTCGTATTGAGCATTTTCGATCAATAGCGTAAGGCTGTCAAATCCTTCGCCTCCATTATTGAAAAATAACTTTCCCGATTGACCATAGGCACCACCGATATAGAAATCTTCCAGTTTATCACCATTGATATCAGCAACAGCTATGCCCGGCCCTAATTGGGAATGCTTGTGAGGTAACAAAGGTTGTAGGTTGAAATCTGCATAAAACAACTCGCGATGCTCGAATGATGGAAGAGACTTGTTAGGGTCTTCTTCTATTTTAAAGGGGCGGTTATTTGCCTTTATTTGCTTTGCATTAATAGCCTCAGGATTATAAGAAATATTGAGGACTTGATTGGCTGGGATGGAGGATAATTTTTGGTAGTTGCCATCCGGCCATTGGATCAAAAGGGAGTCAACGGTATGCTCTAGACCCAATCCAAAATGAATGGTTTCACTAACCGAAGACTGATAGCCTCTGCTTAGGTAATGTTCATAATATTGAACCTCTCCCTTGCTATAAAGATTGATTTTAGCACCCAAGGCCTGTAAATTTCCTTTTTTGCCGGTAAGCCTAATTTGCAGGAAATTGTTGTTTTCATCCGGATGGCCATTGTTTTTATAAATGGAAGCTTTACTGTAGGTATT
>NZ_CAXBOC010000427.1:0-5113 GCF_963976465.1 uncultured Cyclobacterium sp.
TTAATTTCCATTTGGTTAAAATGTATGCTTTAGGTGAAAATGATAGCAATGATAAAAGTGCATCAGCTTATCCAAGTACTGACTCCGGCCAATCGGTAAGCAACAATAATGACTACGAAACTTCTCAATCAAATTCCTCAAGCTACCAAAGTGGCACAAGTGCTGCAAATTCACATTACCAAAACGCCTTAGAAAGACAACAAGTTTATACCCAAAATTTAGAAGCCGCCGCTACTCAAATAGTTAATGTGGGTTTAAGTATTGCCAACGATATTCAACAAGCTAGGATTAGGAATGTAAATAATAAAAATGAAAACATAAGGGAGTATCTTGAGGAAATTATCCCTTTAGACAAGGAGTGCGAAGCCTTGTATACAACAGATTATGCAGACTTTCTTGTAAAGGAAAAAACATTACGGAGGTATGAAAACCTAGCCATTGATAATTTAAACTGGCTTATTGAAAAGGAAGGTGACGCAAGGTATAAAAATTTAAAATCAGAGATTTTTTCCAACCAAGTAAATAGACTAAAGAAAATATTGGCGTACAATACGGCACAGCTATTAAGAAATGAGAAGGAACTTAAAAATATGGCGCTAATCAATGAGTTTTATTATGCTAATTTAAATGAACTGATAGATTTCGCAGGAGATTTGTCTACAGATTTGGGCTATCATAACAATAATGTTCACGGATCAACAGGATATGGATTGTTTAAATTTTGGAGAGATTTTGTTGACAAAGAGAAGAGTGAAAGAGCTCGGAAAATGTTAGCCTCCAACGAAACAAATAAATTTTTAGATCCTATCTATGAAATATTTTTTTATACAAGACAAAATTATGTCAGTGACTATTATGACAAAAAAGCCATTGATTTATTTAACGCAGCCAATGATCAAACCAAAAAATCATTACTAATTGGTGTGCTTTTTGGAAGAAAATATGCTAAAGATTTAGCATGGGATCAATTGTACATAAAAGATGATCGACTATTGAAGTTGTTTTTGGAAAATACTAGCGAAAAAATATATTATTATGAAATTGAATTTAATGGAACCAAAGGGAAGGAAAAAATGCCTTTGTATAAATTTTTAAATTCAAAATATGGCTATAAAGACTCCAAATCAAACGAGCTAGTAAAAGATTGGTTAAAAAGAGATAAAAAATTGACCGGAAAAAACCCGGATGATTTTGTGGAAGAACAATTGGCAAAAGAAAAAAAAGCCTCTCTTCTTGAAGATGAAAATAAAGAAATTCGAAATTTGATTTCGCAATCTCAAGTACTGTCTGAAAGTGGGGATTTTAACAAAGCCCTTACACTCATTCAAAAAGCTAGAGAGGATTTCCCTAATAACTATGATTTATTAATAACAGAAGCACATATTTATAATAAACTCAATAATAATGACCGTTTTTTAGAACTACTCAAAGAAGGGGAAAAATCAGCTGACGCAAACGATAAATTATTTTATAATATTGGTGTACTGGAGCAAGCCAATGAAAATTATGATGAAGCCGTAAACTATTATTTAAAGGTAATTGAGATTAATCCTGAAAATGGTGATGCTTATCATAATTTGGGATTTGTCTATAATGAACAAGCAACCTTACTTAAAAATGACATCAATAATTTCATAGATCAACCTGAAAAATATAACGAAATCTTCCTAGATACTATAAGCGTGCAGTGAAGTTACAGGAATACGATTATGATACATTATTTGAGATAGGATTCACCTGTACTGCACAAGCAAATGAAATCGGGAAGCAGGCCAATAAAAAATTAGAATACCCAAAAAAATTCGGCTGGCTTTATTTGAAGAGGATGGAAATGTACAATCATTCATTGTTCTTTTTTAAAAAAGCCCAACAATTGGATGATACTGATGAGGACTTAAATCAAAACATAATAATCCTTCAAAAAGTTGTTGATGATTTTATTGAGAAGCGCAAGAAAAAAAGCTAGGTTATCTTGAAGGATTTAGGCTTGCAGTAATTCTACTTTAATATCCCACTTTGGCTTCGTTCAGGATTCGGTTGTCTCCCACCTAGTTGTAATTTGCAATTACACCCTTTTATTCCCAAGCATATCTTAAAAGCATAATTATCTTAATGCCATTTGTAATGGCACGCTAATTCCGGTTCTTATAGATTTAAAATCCTAAATGGCAAAAGATATATTGAGGGATGTCGGTTAAGACGTACAAGGTTAAAAAACTTCAAGCTATTTTTTCCAAGTGCTGCAACCATACGGGTTTGATAGTGGGGAGTGTTAATGATGTCGAACCTCTTCCCATTGAAGAGGATAGTTGTTTGTGGTTTTAAATTACAGGCAGTAGGGAAAAGCCTTGTTGAGCAGAGCAGTATACAAATATACTGCTAATTTTAAAAGATACATTACGGACTGGACAAGTGGCACCAATTGTGTGAAGTATAAACCTTTATTCTCTTTTTCCTTTTAGTTTTTGATTGGGGAAATATTGCGATGTATTACATTATCTTTTAAAAATAAATTTATGTTTAAGTATTGTTTATTCAATAAAAAGTTACATTTCATCCTAAATTGATCTTAATAAAGTTATATTTGTGCAGGGTATCTATATGCTGTTATTATTAATAGATGTAGGGTTTAGTGGTTTTACCACTATCTTTTGTAAATGATTACATGTAAAAATTTTGAAAAAAATATGGATCAATCCATTTTTGATTTTGCTCCTTTTCCAATGTGGATTTATGATTTAGTAACATTTCGTTTTCTTGCCGTCAACAAGGAAGCCATACGTTCTTACGGTTATAGTGAGAGGGAATTTCTAAATATGACGATTAAGGACATTCGTCCTCCGGAGGATATCCCAAGACTAGAAAGAGCAGTACAAGAAGCCAGAACCCGTTCTGAATTGTATAAAGAAAGTCTTTATAGACATAGAAAAAAGGATGGTAGTGTGATTTACGTAAAGATTAAAAGCAATCATATTACATTTAATGGAATAAAAGCTGAGATAGTTACAGCCATTGATCTGACAGATCGCTATGAAAGAGAGCAAAGAATAGAGGGGCAAAAGAATTATTTAAAAGCGATTAGCATCATAAGCCAGTTACTTTTGAAATCCAATGACTGGCTTCAATCTCTAAATGCTTGTTTTAAAATCGTTGGGGAAACCATTGGAATTGATCGTATCTACTTTTTTCAAAATAACCTAAAGGATAAGACCACTTCCCAGAGGTTAGAGTGGAGTGGTGAGGCGATAGCACCTCAGATTGATAATCCTAAACTTCAAAATATTCCCTTCTCAGAATTGCCTTTATTTATGGAAGCTTTACAGAAGAAAAGCTATTTCGAATCCATCGTTAAAGACCTTCCACAGTCGACCCTTAAAACCATGCTGTCGCAGCAGAATATCAAATCTATACTTGTCCTACCATTATGGGTTAATGAATTGTTTTATGGCTTTATAGGCTTTGATGATTGTACGCAAGAGCGAGAATTTTCAGAGGAAGATTTTCAATTGATACAAGTGCTTACCTCTAACTTAGGACAGGTGATTAAACAACTTGAAGCTTATCAAGAGCTCTCCTACAGAGAAGCAAGGTTTAAATCTTTGATTGAAAATGGAAAAGATCTTATTGCGATCATAGACAAAAACGGGAATTATAATTACGTAGGGCCCACCTCAAAAACAGTTTTGGGAATTGCTCCGGATGAATTTATAGGTAAAAATGCTTTTGAATTTATCCATAAAGAAGATCAACCTCGTATAAAGCATTGTTTGGCTGGAATTTCAACGGTTAAATACATGACCATCGAACCTTACCGTTTTCTGGATGCCCGTGGTGACTGGCGATGGATTCAGACGGAGTTAACAAACCATTTAGATACGCCATTTATTTATGGAATTGTAGCCAATACACATGAAGTTACTGCAGAAGTGAAGCAGGGAAGGATTGAGAGGGTGACAGCTTCTTTAGCCAAAGAAATTGGAAAACCCGGGAAATTGTCAACCTGTTTCAATCAAGCAATAAGTCAGTTAACTGATTTAAATGGTATCGATTATAGTGAAATTTGGTTGGTCTCTCAGGAAGCAAGTCGATTAGACTTGATTTCTTATTCCTTTCAAAATGAAAAATTTTCTTCGTTTTACGAATACGGAAAAGAACACACCTCTTTTACTCTAGGGGAAGGTCTTCCGGGTTATATTTGGAAAGAAAATGGTCCTATTTTGTGGAAAGATTTACCAACCAGAAAAGAATTTGTTCGAAACCCCGCTAAATTTAATACAGCAATGGGTTTTCCCATTGCTTATAACAATGAGTTTATTGGTTGTATTCTTTGTTTTTCATCAAATCGGGAAGATGAAATAGTAGAGGAATACCATTTGCTTAAAGAAGTCACCCAATTTCTTGGGCCGGTAATTAAGCAAAAAATTACTGAAGAAGAATACCGCAATTTTTTTAATATTTCTCCGGATCCGCATTGTATCATAGGTTTTGATGGATACATCAAAAAGTACAACAAAGCCTTTCAAAAATTGATGGGGTATAAGAAAGAAAAGTTACTCGCTAATCCTATTTATCATTTTATTCACAAAGATGATAAAAAAGAATCCCAAACAAGGCTTCAATCCTTAATCGCTCATCAGTCCTCCCTATCTCATACGTCCTACCCTAAATACGAAGTCCGTTTTGTGACTTCCGATGACCATATTATATGGTTGGTATGGAGTGTTACGGTAATTCAAGAATCGAAAATTATTGTTTCGGTAGCCAAGGACATCACTGAAGAAAGATTGGTTCAAGAAAAATTGGAAGTGGCATATAAGCAGTTAAAAACTGCCCAAAAAATTGCCAAGCTTGGCTATTGGTCCAGGAATCTTGATTCAGAGCTTTCTGTTTGGTCAGAAGAAACGTATCGCATTTATGGCTATTCACCTCAGGATTTTATTCCTACCCAAATTAATATTGCCCAAACCTTCCATCCTGACGATCTACACCTGATGGAAAAAGACCCAATTGGGTTATTAGAGGATAATAATGTTCAAAGTTTTGAACACCGTATATTGACAGGTAAGGATAGTATTAAATGGGTCCATCAGGAAATTCGATTGTTAACCGATAA
>NZ_CAXBOC010000428.1:0-5087 GCF_963976465.1 uncultured Cyclobacterium sp.
AATGCCCTTGTCCTCCAGGTTATCGGAAATGATCAGGGAAGAATTGCAAAATGCTTCTAAAAACAATTTGGATGCTATTGAATTAAAAACCATTCAGCCTATTTTAAAGCTTCAAAATGCTTTATCGAAAATCCCTGACCAGGAGTCCTTGCTCATAGAACAGTGTAAAAGTAGAGAAGGATACCATGTTTTTATTTTCCCTTTTGAAGGTCGATTTGTTCATGAAGTATTGGCAGCTTTAATCGCTTACAGAATCAGTGTAAGTCACCCTATTAGTCTAAGTATAGCCATGAACGATTATGGCTTTGAGTTGCTATCTGATAGCCCTATACCCATTGAAGACAGTTTAGAGGAAGATTTGTTTCGTACGTACAACCTAATGGATGATTTGTTTGCAAGTATCAATGAGACAGAAATGGGTAAAAGGCGATTTAGGGAGATTGCAGCCATCGCAGGATTAGTTTTTCAAGGGTACCCTGGAAAAAATGTACCAACAAGGCATCTTCAAGCCAGTTCGGGAATTATGTATGGCGTTTTTGAGACTTATGAGCCTGAAAATCTATTGCTGGCTCAGGCTAGAGAAGAAGTGATACAAATTCAGATGGAAAAAAACAGGCTTTTTAAAGTAATTGATCGGATCAACAAAAATGAGATTCATTTAATAAAAACCGAAAAAATAACCCCATTTGCCTTTCCAATTATGGTTGATCGGCTCAGTAGAAACACCATAAGTTCAGAAAGCCTCACTGATAGAATACTAAAACTGCAAATTGAACTGCTTGATTAAAACTTGTTTTGGAGCATATTTAAATTTAAATTCGCTTCAATATTCCAATTAAATTAATTATATCCCATTATTTATTCAGCCTTTATGAAATCATTATTAGTTACCTTTTTGGTGATCAGTTCGATTATGACCTGTATGGGTCAAACACCACCCAATGGCCCCGAAGTAACGGATCCGGAATGGAAAGCCTATGACGTTGAAACAGTTGTTGAAGGTTTTAATATTCCTTGGGGACTGGCAGTATTATCGGATGGTAGTATGCTTATTACAGAGAAATCCGGTGAATTGGTACATTTTAAAAACGGCCAAAAGACAAAAATTGAAGGTTTGCCTGAAATTACGGCTAAGGGTCAAGGAGGATTATTGGATGTGGTTTTGCACCCAAATTTCAATAATAACAAATTGGTTTACATTGCCTATGCTTCATCAAGAGGGACAGGAAAAGGCTCCAATACCGCCATTGGTCGAGGTAAATTACAAGGAAACCAATTGGTGAATTTTGAGAGACTATACAAAGCCAGCCCCAATTCTGAAGCTGGTCAGCATTTTGGAGCGAGAATAGCATTTGATAAGGATGGTTTCTTGTATTTTTCTATCGGTGAAAGAGGTGCTAAATTTGAAAACCCTCAGGATATCACTCGTGATGGTGGAAAAGTTTATCGCCTGTATGATGACGGAAGAGTACCTGAAGACAACCCTTTTTACAATGAATCGGGAGCAAAGAAAGCCATTTACTCTTATGGACATAGGAATCCTCAAGGAATGTTATTACATCCCAAAACAGGAGAAATTTGGGTAAATGAACATGGACCTAAAGGTGGAGATGAAATCAATATCGTAAAGAAAGGTGCCAATTTCGGCTGGGCTGAAATCACATATGGTATCAATTATGACGATACAATCTTGTCAGAAGACACAGCTAAACCCGGAATGGAACAACCTTTTTATTATTGGGTTCCATCTATTGCACCCAGTGGTTTTGCCTATATTAACAGTAACCAATACCCGGCCTGGGAGGGAGATCTATTGGTTGGCTCTCTGAAATTTGGTCGATTAGAAAAACTAACCATCAATAACAATAAGGTTACCAAAAGAGAAAAAGTATTTGAAGGGTTGGGACGCGTGAGAAATGTTGTAATAGGCCCTGATGGTATGATATATGCCGGTATTGACGGCAAAGGGATTGTTAAGATCGTCCCTAAAGGAAAATAAAATTAAATTGTTAGAAACTAAGCAATTGCTGCTAAATATACTTTTAGCAGCAATTGCTTTTTTAGACAAGTCAACTGTCCTAATTTAAAGAATGTCAAAAGAGAAATATGATTACATAATCGTTGGTGGTGGTTCTGCTGGCAGTGTCCTGGCCAATAGATTAAGTGAAGACCCCTCAAATAAGGTGCTGGTAATAGAGGCAGGAAGACCCGACCATGGTTGGGATTTTAGGATTCAGATGCCCGCAGCCCTCACCTATCCACTTACCAATAATTTTTACAATTGGGGCTATGAATCTGAACCGGAACCTTATATGCAAAACCGGAAAATTTTTCAACCCCGGGGTAAAGTATTGGGAGGTTCAAGTGTAATTAATGGAATGATCTTTATTCGTGGCAATGCCCTGGATTATGAAAAATGGGCCAATGAAAAAGGTCTGGAAAACTGGAGCTATGCACATTGCCTTCCTTATTTCAAGCGTTTGGAAAATCGCCTAATTGGAGGAGACACATACCGTGGTGACAAAGGTCCACTGTACCTGACTACACCCAAGTGTGACAATCCACTTTTTAAAGCTTTCTTTGATTCAGTTCAAGAAGCCGGTTATCCCCTGACAGAGGATGTCAATGGCTATCAACAAGAAGGTTTTGGTAAATTTGATGCCACTATTTATAAAGGTAAAAGGTGGAATGCGGCAAGAGCCTATGTCCATCCCATAAAACACCGTAAAAACCTTACGATTCACCTAAAATCTACCGCTAGCAAAATCCTATTTGAAGGCAACACAGCTACGGGAGTGGCTTATTCCAAAAACGGAAAAAAGGAGCTTGCTTATGGAGGACAAGTAATATGCTGTGGAGGTGCAATCAATACACCTCAATTATTGCAACTTTCCGGGATAGGCAATGCTAATGAGTTGAAAAAACTTGGTATACCAGTAGTAGCTGACCTAAAAGGAGTTGGAGAAAACCTACAGGATCATCTTGAGGTCTATGTACAATGGGCCGCAAAAAAACCGGTGAGCCTTTACCCTTCCCTAAAATTTTATAATCAACCAAAAATAGGATTAGAATGGCTTATTAAGGGAACAGGTGTAGGAGCAAGCAATCATTTTGAGGCCGGCGGATTTATCCGGGGAAATGATGAAGTGGCTTATCCTAATTTACAATATCACTTTCTACCAATCGCCATTCGATACGATGGATCAGCTCCAAATGAAGGGCATGGGTTCCAATTGCATGTGGGGCCAATGAATACGGATGTGAGAGGACATGTAAAAATTAAATCTGCTGATCCCGAAAAATATCCAAGTATTAAATTTAATTATTTGTCTACACCGCAAGAAAGAAAAGAATGGGTGGAAGCCATCAGGTGTACCCGAAACCTTATCAATCAGCCGGCTTTTAATGAACTAAGGGGAAAAGAACTTTCACCAGGATCCGGTGTAGAAACCGATGAAGAAATATTGGATTTCGTAGCCAGAGAAGGCGAAAGTGCTTACCATCCAAGCTGTACAGCAAAAATGGGCTATGACGACATGTCTGTGGTAGATGCAAATCTAAAAGTTCACGGTGTCAACAATCTTTCGGTGGTAGATGCATCCATTATGCCTTACATCACCAATGGCAATATCTACGCACCTGTGCTTATGATTGCCGAAAAAGCGGCTGACCTATTACTAGGTAACAGTCCTGAGGCCCCACAAGAAGTGCCTTATTACAAACACAATCCAAAAAAGGAACAAAACCAACTTTCCAATTGATCGAAAATAAAAACCTATATATCAATGGCTGTTGGCAGGAAGCCCTGTCCAATGCAGTAAGAACCATATATAACCCTTATAACAAGCAAGCCCTTGTGACTGTAGCCGAAGGTAATCGAGAGGACGCCAGAAAAGCCATCCAAAGCGCCAAACTTGCTTTTGACGCTGAGGAATGGCGGAATTATACGGCCGTTGAACGTGGGAAATTGGTTTATAAATTAGGTGACCTGATCGAAGAAAATAAGGAAGAATTGGCCAGATTAGAAACCTTAAATACCGGTAAAACCTATGCTGAAAGTATTTGGGACATGGATGATATTGCCGGAATTTTCAGGTATTATGGCGGACTTGCCGACAAAAACGAAGGTGAAGGCATTGCTAGCCCTAACCCGAATACTCAAAGCCGATTGGTAAAAGATCCGATCGGAGTTGTAGGCATGATTTGTCCTTGGAACTACCCCCTTCTTCAAGCTGCCTGGAAAATTGCTCCTGCCCTAGTGGCCGGTTGTACCATGGTCATTAAGCCAAGTGAATTTACCCCGCTTACGACCTTATATTGGACCCAGCTTGCAGAACAGGCCGGATTCCCCAAAGGGGTAATCAATACCGTCTTGGGCCCTGGGCACAGCATAGGTGCTGAGCTGGCTGAAAACCCCGAGGTAGACATGGTATCTTTTACGGGAGGTGTAGTCACCGGAAAGAAAATCATGAAGGCTGCCGCCGGAAATGTTAAAAAAGTAGCGCTTGAACTGGGAGGAAAAAATCCCCATATAATATTTGAAGATGGAGATTGGGAAACAGCCATTGACTTTATATTAAACGGAGTTTTCTTCCATGCCGGCCAGATTTGCTCTGCCGGGACAAGAGTGATGGTAGCTGCCGCTATCCACGATCAAGTGGTAAAGCAGCTTGAGCAAAGGATCAAAAAAATTCGACTGGGAGATGGAATGGATGAGCAAACTCAAATGGGTCCTCTTATTTCCGAAGCTCAACTCGAAAAGGTGTCCAACCATGTTCAAAAAGCCATCGAAGAAGGAGCTGAATTGATCACAGGAGGGAAGAAACCCTCGGATCCTGAACTGGCCAATGGCTATTTTTATGAACCAACCCTTTTGGTCGGTTGCACAAAAGAGATGGCAATAGTAAAAGAAGAGATCTTTGGTCCGGTCATACACATAGAAAAATTTGATACGGAAGCTGAAGCCATAAAAAATGCCAACGATACCATTTATGGTTTATCTGCAGGTTTTTGGACCAAGGATGTGCAAAGAATAGATAGGGTATCCAAGGCACTTCGCTTCGGGACGGTATGGATCAATGACTTCA
>NZ_CAXBOC010000429.1:0-5079 GCF_963976465.1 uncultured Cyclobacterium sp.
GGTTATCAGGTAATTAATAAATCAGCAAGAAGCCCTTATTAACTAAAGTGAGATTGGGCTTTCATAAGCCCTAATCAAATTATTTCTATTCTTCCATAGGATGTTCTTGCAGCAACTCTGTAGGAGAATAGAATCCTGTTTTGTCTTTGGTGGCGGCCCTTACGGCCTTCACCTTATCCGGACTTACTGCCGAGGATTCATTGCCAAAGCTATTTCTTACATAGGTGATCACTGCTGCAACTTCCTTGTCGTTAAGCATACCGGCATATGGGGTCATGGGTACCTGACCGGGATATTCCTTGCCCAATACTTCAATTGGTCCCATCAATCCATTCAAGACAATCTTAATAAACCTCCATTCACCCATTTGGTGCCGGCCAATGGTGGGAAACCTGAAGCGCTCAAACCTTTACCATCCGGCTGGTGGCAAGTAATACAAAAACCTTCTTTGCTGTAAATGGCTTTACCCATTTGGAATAAGGTAAGTTCTTCACCCTTCAACCTTGAATTGGTTGCCTTGGCTTCCTCGGATGCTTGTTGGAATACCACAGATCCATCCGGGTTGATTACCAGATTTTTAACCGACATATCATTCAAGTGTGCCAAAGAGGTCTCAAAAGGTTTTTGCATCCAGTCATCCATTTGGTTTTCATTGGCAATTTCCAAAATGGCCAATCCATCTTCTTTGTCTAACCAGGAAGCAGCTACTATGGCTTCCAGTCTAACACGTCCATGAGGATCAGCGGCAGCCTTTTTAAGTAAGTCTACCTGGTCGGCTACTTGATGACCGGTATAGCGAAGAATTCGAGCAACTGCTGCTCTAACTCGATGGTCTTCAGAATTCATTAATTTTTTCAACAAGTCCTGATCAACTGCATTCAGCCCCCAGCTGACCCATAGCCCTTCTAGTAAATGGTGTTCATACCTCGGATCATTTTCATCTAAATCGTCAATCCATGTTTTCATTTTAGACAATACTTCCTCTGTATCTCTACCTCTTAGCTCTATTCTCGTTGCATATCTGGCCCTGAATTCAGGTAATTTCAAATTGTCCAACAAAGTTTCAATGGAGGCTCCATCAATGGTTGGAGGGGTAACCAAAGGCCTAGAAGGATAAGTGATTCTATAAATTCTTCCATGAACATGGTCTCTCAATGGATCCCTTGCATTGTGCTGCATGTGACCTACCAATATATTGTGCCAGTCTACAAAGTATAGGGAACCATCCGGAGCAAATTCCATGTCAACCGGCCTGAAATTCCCATCGCTACTTTTGATAAGGTCCACTCTGTGTTCACTGTCATATCCTGTGCCGTCTTCCACCATTCGGTGCATTTTCATACCTAAAAACCCGATGGTATTGTTGATCAACAAGTCTCCTTGAACTTCTTCAGGAAAATGTCTACTGGATACAAATTCCAATCCTGAGGTTGGTCTTACCCTGTGAGCATCTTCGATCAAGTTTGGTCCTTTGTGATTTCCTTCACCATAACGTGACTTCACTGATCCCGGCATCATCCAACGAACATCAGGTCCGGAAGTCTCGGCAAAGAAATTCTGTCCCCAATCATCAAAAGCAATTCCCCAAGGGTTTGGAATAGGAAGTTGTGCTGTTCTTTCCAATCTTCTTCTGGCTGGATTGTATCGGTAAAAACCGCCATTGGTAGCCCTAACAGGGCCATATGGTGTTTCTACATCTGTATGAAGGAATACCCCTTCGCCCATATATATGGCTCCTGAAGGATCTGTTACAAAGGCAGAAATATTGTGGTGCGTATCATGGTCGTCAAATCCACTTAATAGAATTTCTCTTTTCTCGGCATAGTCATCTCCATCTTCATCCTTTAGAATGATAAAATTGGTGCCTTGAGAGAGGTAAACCCCTTCCGGAGCAATCTCCATTCCTATAGGTAAATGCAAACTGTCAGCAAAAACGGTTTGTTTGTCTGCTTTCCCATCCTTATCGGTATCTTCTAAAATTAAGATTTTGTCATTTGGTTTAGGATCTCCGGGTTTGTAGTGGGGATAACTTGGCATCACAGCTACCCACAATCTACCTTTGGTGTCAAAGGTCATCTGAACAGGGTTGGCTAGATCCGGAAATTCTTTTTCAGAGGCAAATAATTCTACCTTATAACCTTCTGCTACAGTAAATTTATCCAAAGCATCCTGTCCATAAAGGTATTCTAAGTTTCCGTTTTTCTCAGGGTTGTAATTGGTTTCAACCTCAGGAAGTTCTATGGTACTTTCATCTGCTTTTGCCAAGTCAAATTGCTCACCTAGATTGGCTTTCCAAATGGCCTGATCCCTATTTTCCGTCATTTGACGGATTTTTTTCAATTCATAGGGATAATTGTCCGGGCCAAATGGGTTGTACCTTCTACCAAAAACATGAACCCCGTTAGGAATCTTATAATCATTGTGCCACATCCAGTTCTTTTCCTTTACTGCGGCATGAATGGCTGCTCTATTATCTTCTGCAACAGCCTTGTCTGAACCGAATACTTTATCGGTCAAAAAAGTTGAAAACTTTTTATATCCTTCTTCTGTCAACTGAAAACCATCTATAGTAAGGTACTCATCTGCAGAAGAAAACCAGGAAGAAGAAGGTGAATAAGCATCTACAAACAAGACCTGATTTCTGTCTGCAACTTCCTTCATTGCATCCGTATACAATTTCAGATTCTTGTTTTCTTTTTCTCCATTTGGTAAATCAAAATCACCACTTAGGTCTTCGAAAGCAATTGGAGACACTAAAGCAAGCTGAGGTGGAGCTTCACCGTTATAAACGGTGTTTTTTGTATGATTAATAAAGGCTTCCAATTCTTTTTTATACATCTCCAAACCCTCTTCACCTTCAAAGGACTCATTGTAGCCAAAAAAGGCAATGATAATGTCTGCTTCATGTCGCTTGATCCATTCATCAGGTGTTTCAAAATGGCCTTCACTACCTGATTTAGTAGCCAATTCGTCTTGAAATTCTTCTGCACCGGGGAAAGCCCAGGGGGAAACCCTCCCTGCATGTGGTCTAAAGCCAGGCGTATCACCGCCATCACTCATATTCCGGATGTACAATAAAGAATCCGGATAACGAACATGCATTTCTGTTTCAAAATGCCCATAGTTCATCATTCTTGAACCGAGGTTATTTCCTATCAAGATGATATGATCTCCTTTATTTAAGGTGAGTTTAGGCCCATCCTGAGCACATTGGAAGGCTAAAAATGATAGAATGCCTATTAAAATTAAACTTGTATTTCGCTTCATAAATTTGGGCTTGTTTCTGACCATAAATTTTATTTTCCTTTTACTAAGCGCAAGCAAAGGGATTTTAAGTTTTTACTTATCGACTGACCTCAATATTAGTAAATTTTTTCATTTATTTTTAACAATACTACATAAACCTCCTAAATCTGCTGTAAACCAATTGAGATCATTTATAAAAGGACCCGTATGACTAGAATATTTGGTCTACAATTAAATCTCCCAACCATTACTGTAAAGAATGCTTTCGATTTTAATCAATTTTAGGTAATCTTAGGTTTTAATCAATTGTATGCAAACTCAAAAAATCGGGTTGCTCCTGGGGCCCATTGTTTTTCTAGGAATTTATGCCGGCATTTCGCCTGAAGGATTGTCACCCGAAGGTGTTTCCTTACTTGCAGTGACTTTTTGGATTGCTATCTGGTGGATTACTGAAGCCATTCCTATTGCAGCCACGGCCCTACTCCCATTGGTAGTGTTTCCTTTAACAGGTATAATGGACTTAAAACCCACCTCTATACCTTATTCAGATCCTATGGTGCTGCTTTATATGGGAGGTTTTATGATTGCAGTAAGTATAGAGAAATGGAACCTACACAAGCGAATTGCCCTCACAATTATTTCTTATCTGGGGACGGATTTTAAAAGAATTATTTTAGGGTTTATGGTGGCCACGGCTTTTCTATCCATGTGGATTTCGAATACCGCTACCTCTCTAATGATGTTGCCCATTGCCATAGCTGTTGTGGTACAAATGGCACAATCGAATGAAGGAATAAAGAATAACCTTGGGCAATCCTTAATGCTCGGAATAGCTTATAGTGCTTCTATCGGTGGTATGGCTACAATTATTGGTACGCCTACTAATATTATTTTAATAGGTGTAGTGAACAGTACATATGGAGTAGAAATTAGCTTTGCAGAATGGATGTTGGTTAGTTTTCCTATTTCTTGTTTATTATTGATAGTTTGTTGGTATTTCCTGGTAAACCATGCGTTTAAATTTCCTGAAAACTTACGAATGTCTGGCGGAAAAGAAGAAATCAATCGACAACTAAAGTCTTTAGGGCCGATTAGTACTCAGGAAAAAAAGGTGTTATGGGTATTTTTAGGCGTTAGTTTCAGCTGGATTTCCAGAAGTTTCTTACTCCAAGCGTATGTTCCGGTTTTAAATGATACAATTATCGCCTTATCGGGAGTATTGCTATTATTCGTCATTCCTGCAGGAAATGGAAAGAAGGAAAATCTTCTCGATTGGAAGGTGGCTGAAAAAATACCCTGGGGAATTCTCATTTTATTTGGAGGTGGTTTGGCATTGGCAGAAGGGTTTCAGGAAACCGGCCTTGCCAATTGGATTGGAGAACAGTTTGTATTGCTTAAAAATGTTCCCTTTTGGATTTTCTTATTGATTATTATTGCTGCGGTAAACTTCCTAACTGAAATAACCTCAAATGTGGCTACAGCCTCAATGTTATTGCCTATACTTTCCGCAGTAGCATTAGCCATGGGGGTACATCCATTTGGGCTTATGATAGGTGCTACTTTGGCTGCCTCATGTGCGTTTATGCTTCCTGTAGCCACCCCTCCAAATGCTGTTGTATTTGGTTCTGGTTACCTCACTATTCCGGTAATGATGAGAACAGGCATATTTCTTAACCTACTTTCTATTGTGTTAATTTTATTGGTAACCTTGTTTTATCTGCCTCTCGTATGGAACATTAGTCTGCTAAATTTTCCTGCTGAATGGAGGTAATGTAAGTCATTTTCAAGTCACTGACACAAACAACTATAAAAACATTTTGCGAATATCACTTT
>NZ_CAXBOC010000430.1:0-5069 GCF_963976465.1 uncultured Cyclobacterium sp.
ATATCCTCATATTGATCTTCATTTTTATAACGTCCGCCATATTTGATCACATATTCGAAAGCCTCTGCATTATTCTGACCGATTGACCCTGCTGCCGCTTCTAAACTTTGTTCATTAATGGCCGCAGTGACATCTGCAGGCATCAATCCATAAGCTGTAAGTTTATCAGGCTTCAGCCAAATTCTCATGGCATAATTTTTCGAGCCAAAGACCGTAACATCACCCACTCCCTTGATTCTTTTCAGTGAAGGAATAACATTGATATTAAGGTAATTCTGAATAAATGTGGCATCATATTCAGGATTGTCTGACACCATGGTGAAAAACATCAATGAGCTGGTTTGTTGCTTTTGGGTAATTACCCCTGACTGAACCACTTCACTTGGCAATAAAGGGTTGGCTCGAGCTACCCTATTTTGAACATTTACCGCTGCAATATCCGGGTCTACTCCTTGGCGGAAAAACACCTGAATGGTGGCTGCTCCTCTGTTACTGGCTGTAGAAGTGATATAATCCATGTCTTCCACCCCATTTACTTGCTCTTCAATGGGTATAATCACACTTTCTAAAACTGTCTCTGCATTTGCTCCTGGATAAAAAGCCGTAATTCTTACTGTTGGTGGCGCAATGTCCGGATATTGACTGACCGGCAAGGCCAATAAACCCAATACACCGAGAATCAGAATTAAAATAGAAACTACTGTGGATAGTACCGGTTTGTCTATAAATTGTTTGAGCATTTTATTCTATTTAAAAGCTACTTTTAATTTTCCTGCTACACTATCAAAGGGTACTAGTCTAGGCGAAATCTTCATATCTCCCCTTACCTTATCAATTCCCTGATAAACTATTTTATCTCCCTGGTTCAGGCCTTCTTCTACGACTAAAAACTGTCCCACTTTGGCTTCTACTTTTATCAACACCTCTTCAACCACCGCGTCTTCTCCTACTTTATATACATAAGTTTTACCTTGTTGTTCATAAATAGAAGCTTCCGGAATTACCGGCATATTTTCATAGCTGTTAGGTATTCGGATTTTTCCACTATTGCCATGTGCCAACAAGCGGTTTGGGTTTGGAAATGTGGCTCGGAAATTGACCGTCCCTGTCGATGGGTTTACCTGTCCCGTTACGGTTTCAATTTTTCCTTTGTAGGAATAAATTTGACCATTCACTAATTCAAGTTCCACCTCTGGCATATTCTCTAATTTGTCATCGAGAGATTCTCCGGCGGTGATTTGAAGCATGTTCAAATACTCCTTTTCATTCATGGCAAAAAAAGCAAAAACATTATCCACCCGTGAGACAGTGGTCAAGGGATCCGAAGGACTTACCAATGCACCTTGACGGTAAGGTATGGCACCTACATGGCCCGATACCGGACTTTTGATGGTTGCATAATCGATATTGGCAGAAATACTATTATAAGTAGCCAATGCCTGATTGTACCTTGCCTCAGCGGTTTTTAGCTGAACACTACCTATAATCCCTTTTTCAACCAAAGGCTTCAGCTTATCTACATCTACTTTTGTAGCGGCTACATTGGCCTTGGCAGCTGCGGCATCTGCATCCAAAGACTGGGTTTCAAGTTTAAACAAACCCTGCCCTTTTTTCACTGCTTGGCCTTCGTCTACCAATACCTGCGTAATATAGCCTGAAACCTTTGCCCTAACTGAACTACTCACTACCCCTTCTAAACTGGTGGGATAGCTGTCATAACCGGTAAGGGTTTTATTGGGAACTTCAAGTATAGGAATGCTCGGGGCCTGCTTCGTAGTCATGTTTTTGGTTTCTCCTTCCGAACAGGATTGACTCAGCACCGCAAGCATGATGAGTATTACAAAAGAAAATTTCTTCATTTAAATGATTATTTATTATGCTAGTTAAAAATTGGATTCTTCTTATACTTCTGCCATTCCGTACCACAACTTATTGATCAGTAGTTCTCGGTCTTTCTCATCCAATAGAATCGAACCGAAGACATTGATTTTCGAAGCCATAACTACACTCCCCATGTACATGGCAACATATATTTCGGGCTTGGTAGGTTTCAGGTATTTATTGTCAATTCCCTCTTTTAGAAATGTAAAATAGGCTCCAGTAAAATGATGCGGACTCCTTTCTTGATTGTAAGGTGAATTGATAAACTGTTCAAAGAACTGTAAAACCTTAGGGTTTCGGGTATAATAAAGGTAAAGGGCCTTCCACCTCGAATAAAATCGCTGCTTGTATTCTTTTTTTCCTTCCAATTGACCGGACACATGTGCTTCCACCTTGCTGCGGTAGTAACAATACATTTTTTTCATTAAGTCATCTTTGCTGGAGAAATAATGATAAACTGTTCCTGTGGAAACATTTGCCTCCTTGGTCAATAAACTCATTGATGTCCCATGAAAACCAAATTTGGCCACAAGTTCGAGCGCACCTTCATAGATGGCAATCTCTTTTTCCGGAAATTCTTTTATATCTTTCATAACTTTAGATCGAACGTTCATTCTATACGCAAAACTATGAACTAGAGTTTAGGCTACCAAGGGATAATTACCAATTTTTTACAAAAAACTATCTTTCATTCTGTCTCAACGGAAAATGAAACAAAATTCAATAGAATATTTTAAGACAGAAAAAAAAAAATAATAGGTTGATATTTACCTATCAAGGAAAGGATATTTGATAAATTGACTAAATACAAAATAAAAGACAGCAGTAAAAACAAGAAATAAACAAATAGTAAAAACCATTAATCCAGTAAAGATTAAAACAAAGAAAGTTTTGGAAAGAAAATTCTCCTTGGTATTCATTAAATTACAGCAAACTTGGATTAAAATGAAAAACATGAACCCTAAAAAAAAACCAAGATTTCATTGGATTGTTATTCTTACCATACTTATATCCAACAATACTTTTTCCCAAACCAATACCGGTGAGGCAAAATTAAGTCAAGCCTTTCATCTTACTGCCAAACCTTGGCTAAGGTCTGTGGTCGATAAGGATGATTTTCTTGAGTTAATTGAAGCAACTTGTGAGGTTATGGCGAATAATCAAAATCAATCAGGTGCAGTCATAGATCCCTATCTCAAACGGGAGCATCAATATTCAACCCCCTATTTTGCCTTTGGAGTTGGCGTATTGTTAAAAGCAGGGCAAGGGAAACAGCTAAAAGATGCAGGCATTAAAGCCATGGAGCATAGCACCTTGGCTTTTTCTAAAGGAAGTAAAGCCATTCCGGATGAGCACGGGGAGTTTTTTATTAGCCCCCTAACCAATGCACTTCATTTTTACAAAGCCCATGTCTCAAAAGAACAGTTTAAAGTCTGGACAGAAAGAATGGAAACACCATTATCTGAGGTAATGCAAAACTTTGATGGCAGAATTAACAATTGGCGTACTTATGCAATGAAAGGAGAATGGAGCAGAGTCAATCATAACCTAAGCGACAAAAAATTTGCTACTGAATTTATTGAAACTGCCTGGAATCAATACAGCCAAAGAATACGAATTGTCCATGACAAATGGAACATGTACCAAGATTGGAGCAGCGATCCTCAATCCTTAGCTGTAGAAGCAGTAGGTAGAGGAAACCTTATTGCCCTGGCTTTACGAGTCTCTTTACCCAGTCTCCGGATGGACAGGCTCCACCAAATGGCCGGACGGACAACCATATTTTCAATGATGTATTGTACCAATTGGCTTTTGAGGTAATGGCTGAAGATGCCTGGAATAATGGGGATCAATACCTGGCTGGTCAATACAGAAGAGCTGCCAATTTAGCTTTTAGTAGC
This sequence comes from uncultured Cyclobacterium sp., assembly GCF_963976465.1. Classification (NCBI taxonomy): domain Bacteria; kingdom Pseudomonadati; phylum Bacteroidota; class Cytophagia; order Cytophagales; family Cyclobacteriaceae; genus Cyclobacterium; species uncultured Cyclobacterium sp. The sequence continues at coordinate 3,783 of NZ_CAXBOC010000430.1, forward strand.
ATTCCTCGCTGGCAGAGGGATTCAGGTGCATTTAAAGGATCTTTTTTTATAACAAAAAATCATTTCGATCCCAAAGACCGAATTGGATACCAGCCTGCCAGTCAGTGGGGCAACTATACAGGGGCCTTGGTCCAGCACCTGGCAGAAGCTTGGTTAAGCCGAAAAACTGAAATCCCCGAATTACCAGCTCCTGCAGAAATTGGTGGATACGCATTCACTACAGATGATAGCTTTGGAGCATTTTTTGCCAATGCCGGTGGTTTTCAAGTTATGGTAAATTTAAGGGGCGCTTCTGTACCCAAATATGGAAAGAGTTGGACACCATTGGGAACTGTAAGAATGGTTAAAAAAGGATGGGATGGTCGATTAGGCCCTTCTGACGGAGAGCATGATATTTCAAAAAACAGTTCATTCCAAATGAAAACCGGTGATGGGACACTCGTAGATAGTTATGGACCTCAATCAGGGATTAGCTTCGGCCCGGAATGGATGGAAAGAGGTCATTGGGTAAGAATTGCAGATGTAGCCTCCACCTATCGCGCAGAGGCAGAAATTAAGTTTGTGCACCCTTTATTGATGAAATTTACCATACATTACAGCTATGTAACCGGTAGAGGTGGGCCCTATTTTAGCCAAGAATTTATACTAACCCCGGATCTATTGGTCACGAGATTGAGAAATGCTCAAAACCAGCCATTTGGATTGACTGTTCCTTTACTAGAAGATGATGGAAGGCCGCTAATCACCGCAATAACAGATAATATGGCCCATACAGGCTATAGTCAAAATGGCGATCGCCAATATTTTATCGGGTTAAATAAAGATGTCAAAACAGTTTCTGACGCCCCATCCATTCAAAGTACCTATGGTTGGTTAAAACCAATCAGGTTTGAATGTCAAGAGGAATCAATCGACCTTATGGTATATCCAAAATCAGCCTCCGGCATGAGTGCCAAAACAATGTATGAAAATTTTGAGTGGACAACGGATGGATTTATCACTCCACTCGCAGAAATTAAAGGCAACCTTTATCGCGGAAGCAATGTAGCAGGAGGAGAAAGTAATGCCATGGATTTGGATGCAGATGGAAAACCGGATGTGGTATTCAGCCAAAAATGCGGCTTTATGTTACAATTAAAGGGCAATACGATTTATAGGGTAGAAACTGATAAAGAGGTTACCATGACCTACCAGGGGAAAGACTATACAATAGCTGCATTTCAACCCTTCACCTTAAATTGATAAAAAACCATTAATTTTATTCCATTCCATATAAAGCAACCAAAC
>NZ_CAXBOC010000431.1:0-5063 GCF_963976465.1 uncultured Cyclobacterium sp.
ATTTAAACAATTTATTAATCGGTTTTTCCTTATGGATTTAGCTAAATCTGCTCTTCTATGCTCCAAATAGGTGGTTAACATTCAATTACAAGCTTTCCGATAGTGCTGCTTCAGGCATAAATGCAAAAAAAATACCCCATTTGGGGTATTTTTTGACGTTTGCGCATTGAGTATCTTTGTCATGGGTGATTAAGCAACTTTTTAAACTTCCGTTTTACTTAATTCTTTAAAAGGGCATTTTTTAAATATTTTTTTAGCCCTTTTATTTACTTATCCACGCGAGACTGATTTCGTCAGGAGTTTTCATCCGATCTGCCAGCCTCATGTACCTGGAAGATAATCCGGATAAATATTCTTGGGCCTTGGCGGCCACGTCATTGAGTCCGGTAGCTGTTTCAATATTCCAAAGTTGTACCAAATGGTCGATTATCCGAGCATAATCCCAGCCTGTATATATGCCAACTTTCTGGGTTATTGCAGAAAATTGATCGAATAAAGAAGGATTGTTGCCACCTTTGGCCATCAATACTGCGGGCATAACAATTTGTTTCCTCATCATTTTTTCAAAGGCAAGAATGGCTCCATTAGGATCAATTTTCATTATCTCGGACATGAAACTTTTGTATGCTTTTTCATGTCGAGCTTCATCGCCTGCAATTTGTTTACATATTTTCCCTAATACATGATCTCCTGCTTTGTCGGCAAGTTTTCCTGTATTAACATGGGAGATCTTGGTAGCCCTTTCCTGGAAGGAGGTGTAGACAATTGCTTGGTAAGGGTCTTTTTCAGACCTTGGGTCAAAGCCATTGTAAATCAACCGATGAATGGTTTGTTCAACCTGCCTCATATCAGCTCTACCTGATAGGTATAAGTATTTATTTAACAAGTCTCCATGTCGGTTTTCTTCCGCTGTCCAAGCTTTGGTCCATTGAACCCAACCTTTGTCAGAGGTGAGGGATCCTTCTTCATTTACCCCTTCTAGCATATTGAAATACGTTTGGTAACTCGGTAAAGCTTCTTCCGTAATCATATTGCCAATTAGAGAAGTGATGATAGTGTCTGGAATAACAGCTGCTCTCTCCCTTAGTGTTTTTACCTGATCTATGGCGTCAGGTTGTGTCATATCCGGAAGGAAATCAGTTGGTTGCCAACAATCATCCGGGTCCATAAGTGTGGTTCCAACAGTCTCTGTTACAAAATCATTCAGCTGGCTGATGACTTCTGCATTTTTTTCAAGTTCGTAATTAATATTATCTGACTTCTTCATAAATTAGGCTTTCGCATTATGATGCCAATTTATTGGTATTTTCCCAAATATTAACACCTATCTTCAATTTAACTAACAATACCGGCAAACCTTAACCTTTTTATGGGTTTAAATCTGAAATATCATTCTATAATATAACGAATGCACCGGGATATTCATTCACTTTCATCAAAAACAATTGTTCAATCATTAGTAAGAAAGCTTATAAGCAACAACTTTATCCTTAAAAAAGGTTGGGACAATGACTAAATTGTCTGCAGGGATATAGCCTATGTCAGCTGTATTGGATTCCTCTGCAGTGGTATCCAGTAGTTTTACCGCCTCACCATCTTTGATTAGGTAAATCTCACCACCCCATTTGCTTGCAATGAATGTGTTTTCATCCAAAACAATTAAACCATCACCTCCGGTAACCGTATTGTTGAGGATTTCAAAACTTCCATCACTACTGTACTTTTTAAACCCATCTGCATCTAGGCCGTAGAGGGTGTTGCCATTACCTATACGTAACCCATTAATATTAGGCTGATTTTCTGCAAATGTTTTTATTTCACCATTTTCCAAATACAAGATTTTGTTGGCTTTCATATCAGTGAAATATACTCGCTCCCCGTCTGTGTCAGCATCGTTTAAGAATACTGCATTGTCTACTTCGTAGGACTTATTGATTTTACCTGTGGCCAGCTCTATTTCTAAAAGCCTGTCTACATCAGTTACATAAAGGTAATTGCCCATAACAGTCATTCCTTTAGGTGCATTTAAGCCGCTGACCCAATTCCTTTCAACGATTTCTCCATTGGTATTCAATTTTGATATTGAACCTACACCATCTTTTTCAGCAGGTCCTCCTTCTATATTGGCCACATATATCATACCATCACTTTCTTCATAGTGGGCAGACTCATTGGTGGTAAGATCCGCAGAGGTTTCCCAAACCTTTTCCAAAGAGGCTGTAACTTCTTGTTCCACCACTTCTTCCTGACTTGTCTCTGTATTTTCAGTACTCGTGTTTTTAGAGCCACAGCTCGAAAAGATGAGTATACTTAAAACTAAACTGTAGATTAATGAATTGTTAACTGATTTCATTGTTGTGGTTTTTGGTTGAACTTCAAATTTCGATAATTTTTTGGTGAAAACTTAATGTTCATTAAAAAATGAACGTTTTTGTATTTAGTAAAAAGATCTTTGATCCTTACCTTTAGCTAATCTTGAGCAAAAATTATGCTATTAACCTTTATTCATCATTCTATGAAAATATTGATTTCTTGTTTGTTTTATGTGCTATTGGTTATGTCTGTATCTTGTACGTCTTCCAATACTTCATTAATAGATTATCAACAGCTTTCTGACGAAGAAAGGGGACAAATCGCAAGAGAGATGGCGCAGAATACCATTATTGTTGATGGACATGTAGATTTGCCATATAGAATGCATCACCAAGGGTATAAACCTGAAGGAGACATTTTGAATGTATCGGAAAGTACCAAAACAGGGGATTTTGATTATCCACGCTCCAAAGCTGGTGGACTGGATGCTCCTTTTATGTCTATTTATATTTCCACCAAGTATCAAGGAAGTGGAGAGGCTAAATTATTGGCTGACTCGCTTATCCTTATGACTAAAAAAATTGCAGAAAACTGGCCGGAAAAATTTGCAATGGCCTATAGCCCGGCAGATATCCGCAGTAATTTCGAGGCCGGAAAGATATCTCTTCCCCTAGGAATGGAAAATGGTGCTCCACTTGAAGGGAAACTTCAAAACCTAGACTACTTTTATGATCAGGGCATCCGTTACATTACATTGACCCATGGAAAGGATAATTTAATTGGGGACTCTTCTTATGACACCACCTATACCCATGGAGGCTTGAGCGCTTTTGGTGTGGAGGTGGTCAAGAAAATGAATCAATTGGGTATAATGGTAGATATATCTCATGTCTCGGATGATACCTTTTATGATGTTATTGATATTTCAAAGGTACCTGTGATTGCTTCTCATTCCTCTGCACGACATTTTACACCTGGGTTTGAAAGGAATATGGATGATCAAATGATTTTCAAATTGGGTCAGAATGGCGGAATTATTATGATAAATTTTGGAGGAGACTTTATCGATGGGGCATTTGGTGAAAACAATAGAAAAGTAAGGGAGCATATAGCGACCTGGCTGAAGGAAAACAATTATGATAAAGGTGACTCTGAGGCAATGGCTTATATTGAAAAATATAACAATGAAAATGATCCTTATCCATCTGTAAGCCATGTAGCTGATCACATAGATCATGTGCGGGAGATAGTGGGGATTGATCATATTGGCTTTGGATCAGATTTTGATGGAGTTGGGGACACCTTACCCACAGGGCTTAAAGATGTATCCATGTACCCCAATTTAATTGCTGAGCTATTAAAAAGAGGTTACACCAAGGAGGATATAGAGAAAATTTGCTACAAAAATATCTTTCTTGTTTGGGATGAGGTGATCAATTATTCAAAGAAGCATTGATAAATATCAAATTCAAGCAATCCTTTCGCCGGTCTAGCCTGGTATTTGATTAAGTTGTTTGTATAATGAATATCTGTTAACTTCACTAACTGTAAAATTTTGTAAGATCCTTTGTATAGGTCTTTTGAAAAGAAAAAATAGAAAATAACATATGAGTAAGATAGCCAATAGTTTTCAAGATGCTCAGCAAGCTTTTTTGCAATTAAAGCAAAAGAGTAGCCGAGAGAGAGCCACTTTTTTAGAAGAAATAGCCAAACAAATTGAGCTTTTAAAAGAAACCCTGATTCCTACTGCAGCAAAAGAATCAAATCTTCCTGAAGGGCGAATTACAGGAGAGCTTGGAAGGACAGTAGGGCAAATCAGGTTATTTGCCGGCTTGGTCAAAGAAGGGAGCTGGGTTGAGGCGGTAATTGATCATGAAGATTCTGAAAGAAAACCCGTACCAAAACCAGATATTCGTAGGATGCTTAGGCCTTTGGGGCCAGTAGTGGTATTTGGAGCGAGCAATTTTCCACTGGCTTTTTCCACAGCCGGTGGGGATACCATCTCAGCTTTGGCTTCGGGCTGTCCTGTATTGTACAAGGCTCATCCTGCGCATCCTGAAACATCAAGAATGGTGGCCAAAGCCATTCAAGCAGCTGTTGGTATTTGCCAAATGCCTGAAGGAACTTTTCAACATATAGAAGGAGGAATTGATACAGGTCAGGAATTGGCAGCTAATCCCTTAGCCAAAGCAATAGCATTTACAGGGTCCTTTAAAGGAGGAAAAGCACTATTCGATACCTGTAACAATAGAGAAATCCCCATTCCTGTGTATGCCGAGATGGGGAGTGTTAATCCTATATTTGCACTCGAGGACTATTTAAGTGAAAACCTTGAGTCGGCAGCAACTGCTTACGCCAACTCTTTGGTATTAGGAGTTGGGCAATTTTGCACCAATCCGGGACTAGTATTTGTTCCGAAAGCACATGAAGAAGCATTTTCAAATCTTGTGTTAAGTCAGTTAAAAGCGGTTGCCGGAGCCCCTATGCTTCATGAAGGGATCTGTAAAACTTACCACGAGGCATTAAAAAACCTCGCTACCTCAGAAAAACTTGAATGGCTACTAACCACAGAAGCCAATCAGTTGTTAATAGGGAATCCATCTCTAGCCAAAGTTAAAGTGAGTGATTGGTTAAATGAAGAAGCCTTTCAGGAGGAAGTTTTTGGTCCATTTGCCATTATGGTTGTATATGATTCAATAGCAGAGTTAGAAAAAGTAGCTGTACAATTAAAAGGTCAGCTTACATGTACC
>NZ_CAXBOC010000432.1:0-4984 GCF_963976465.1 uncultured Cyclobacterium sp.
GGGTCAATTCATGCCATGGCTGAAGGCAAAGCAAAGGTCTTTATGGGGATGGGAGGTAATTTCGCTTTGGCTGCTCCCGATACGGATAAAGTTTTTGAAGGTCTAAAACAATGTACCCTCACCCTACATGTCTCTACCAAGCTCAATAGAAGCCACTTGATTCATGGTAAAAACGCCTTGATCTTGCCTTGTCTAGGGAGAACAGAAAAGGACATCAGTAGTCATGGTCCTCAGTTTGTAAGTACAGAAGACACGGCTGGAAGAGTAAGGATGTCACATGGTGATCTTGAACCCATTTCTCCATTGTTAAAAAGTGAAGTAGGTATTATTTGCGACATGGCCAGAGCTGTACTGGGCCCCTCCAATACTACCGACTGGGAAGGAATGAAAGAAAATTACGACCTGATAAGAGAAAAGATAGCGGCCGTAATCCCTGGCTTTGATAAATACAATGAAAAAGTGAGGAAAGCAGGTGGGTTTTATTTGCCCAATGGAGCCAGAGAAAGGAATTTTAATACTTCTGATAAAAAAGCTCAATTGACAGTTAATCCACTTAATCCGACTCGAAAACCTGAAACACCTTTCATTCTGATGACCGTTAGAAGTCACGACCAGTTCAATACCTCCATTTACGGCTATGATGATCGTTATAGAGGGATTAGCAATAGCAGGGAGGTAGTGATGATGAATGTGGAAGACATGAAAAATTATGATTGCAAAGCCGGAGACTTAGTGAAACTAACCAGTCTTTTTGCAGGAGAAAAACGTATACTAGAAGGTTTTCAAGTCGTTCCCTACGACATCAGCCCGGGTTGTCTTTCCGTTTATTTTCCTGAGGGAAATGTTTTGGTGGCCTTGGACAATAATTCAGCCGAAAGTCACTGTCCGGCCTCAAAATATATAGAAGTATTTCTAGAAAAATTATAAGATGGAAGCGACAAATAGTCTGGTTAGCTTTAGCAAAATTTACAAATACAGCAAGCCTGAATCAAGCCACTTTCAGGACCTATTGGCAGTAGAAGCTCCTTTGCAAATCCGTCTGGAATTTGAGAAAAATAAGGAATGGCATAAAAAAGATTTATTGGTAACCATGAGAAGTCCCGGAAATGATTTTGATTTGGCTCTGGGTTTTTTATTTGCAGAAGGGATAATAGAAAGCGACCGAGATATTCTTCTGATGCGGTATTGTCAGCAGGTTAAACCGGAAGAAAAAGGCAATGTCTTAATTGTGAAATTTGTGGAAGGTTTCGAGATAGACCTAAAAAAGCTAGGACGAAATTTTTATACCAATTCAAGCTGTGGGGTTTGTGGCAAGACTGCCATTGAAGCGGTAAAATGCAAAAATCATGTTTTGCCTATTAATCCAGAATGGCAATTAAGCCCGGAAACCATATTGAGACTCCCTGAAGGCTTGCTCTCCTCTCAAACAGCATTTAAATATACTGGTGGCTTGCATGCAGCTGCCTTATATGACCAATATGGAGACCTCTTGCTACTTAGAGAAGATATAGGTAGGCACAATGCTTTAGATAAACTAATTGGAGCTTGCCTAAAAGGTAATATTGATTTAAGCAATGAGAAAATTGTTTTGCTAAGTGGCCGTGTTAGCTACGAAATGGCGCAAAAGGCTATCAATGCGGGCATACCGGTATTATTGGCCTTTGGTCCTCCTACGCAACTGTCGGTGGATCTTGCAAAGGAAAAACAGATGACTTTAATTGGATTCTTAAAAGAAGAAAGTTTTAATGTCTACAGTGGGGAAAAAAGAATAAAAATAGTGGGTAAAAAAATAGTTTAACGATTACCCACTATTTACAATGGATTAAATCCATTTTTGAAAAGTTTATTTATCACCTGATTCAAAGGTACAAAGGCCATTCAGTTTAAAAAATACCGTGATCAGGGTATTTTTTCTGCATTTTTGACCCCAGAAAAATAAACTAACCCCTAATATAGTTGGAATAAATAATATTTAACTGATTAATATTCAGTTAATTAACTAGGGTAATATTTATCAACACCCTATTATATATGAATTAACTTATTATAGAATGTTATCGTAATGATTGGGTTAATGAAACAGAAATGGGGGTAAATATCACTCAAAATTGATCGCAAAAAAAATAATACATGGCGTTTGTGTCATTTTTGGATGAGGCTTATTTATAGCAATCGAAAATGCAGGTACCAGTCAAAAACACATTTTTAGTTGTAGATTAAATTTAAAGGTTAAAAAATAAACGAAATGCCTTAGAAAGCATTTCCCCTCAACTTTTCTGAATAAAGTCCATTTCGAAGCATCCATTTCTTCAAACTTGTCCTTTCTTCAACTGTTAGAATTTGATTTGCTTTGTTAAGTTCGTTTTTCAACCTGCCTAAATCAAAGCTTACGCTTTTGAGTATCCTCTTGTAGTAATCCAAATAAGAAGTTTCCATAACAATTAATATTAAACCCTATCATTAAAATTTTAAGAATCAAATCTTGGCCACTCCAAGGTTGACTTTTAATCGGTGAGTAACAATACGCTAGCTACTTATAAATGTTAGCTTTCCGAATCTTAATTTTCCTTAAATGTGCCTTTTCAAAACTTATGCCAAAGACCTAAGCTAATGTGAAAAGGAATACCAAGAATATATCAATGACATTATGTCTGTTTAGCATTGTATTTTTATTTAAAAAAAGACTTTATGACTCAAATCAATCCCAAAATCTGTCAAGTTATTGAGACGATTACTACAAGAATTAAAGCCATATGCTAGGATTTTAGTCATAAATCATTTTTCTTTACTTTTAATTTATTTTGTTTTTTTATGATTTACTTATTTAAAAATTGTTTTTTAATACTAATTACATTTTTTTATTCTACTACAGCATTTTCTTATGGATCAAAACCATTTGAAACTCAAGAGCCGCATTTGACCGATGCAGTATCGATATATGAATTTGCAGAGATTTCGAATGTAGGAGACAAAAATTTAACATTTGAAGAATTTTTAGCTATTGAAAACAAATTGAAATTTGAAGCAATAACAGGCCCTTCAACCAACCTGGGTTTTACTAAAGAAAAGTATTGGTTGCGCTTTGCCATTAAGAATACAACTGAGCACCCTTTACAATATTTCTTAGAAACAGGAAGACCTATTACAGACCATGTAGACCTATATATTTTAAAAGAAGGGTCCCATACAAAATTGAATAATGGGGACCTTATCCCTTTTTCTGAAAAAAGTTTCGCTCATAGAAAAATAATATTCCCTATGGATCTAGAGCCTGGCAAAACTTATAAGGTCTATATACATTACCAAAGTGATGGAGAAGTAATCAATCTCCCCTTGGATCTACATACCCCTTCAAGTTTGGTCTTAAGTTCCTATCTAAATCAGTTGTTTCATGGAATATTTTACGGCATTTTAACCCTAGCCACTTGTATTTACCTGTTTTTTTATTTTGGTATAGGAGAGAAAAGTTTTCTTTTATATAGTATATATGTGTTGTCGGTAGCCCTATTGCACATGTCATTAGATGGTTATTTTTTCCAATACATTAACCCTTCCTCCGGTTGGCTCAATACAAATGCAATCTTGATTACTGCCACCCTTTCAGCAATGGCATTTGGTAGGTATGCGCAAATCTACACCAATTTGAAAGCATGGGACAAATTACTGAACATGGGACTAAATGTTATGCTGAGCAATTTGGGGATTCTCTTGATCTTGGTAATTGTCTATCCTGATGGAAAAGAATTCTACTATCCTGCTGTAAACTTGCTAAGTTTCCTCCTTATGTTACTATTAATTCTAACAGTGGTGAAAAGTTACGTTAAGGGTATAAAGCTTGATTACTTTTATGCATTAGCAATTTTAAGTTTTACCATAGGTTTCTTTATTTTAATATTTAACAATTTTAGTTTGATTCCAAATTCTTTTTTTACAGAAAATGGTTCTAAAATAGGTACTGGATTTGAAATAATTTTCCTTTCCTTGGCCATGTCTAATCGAATCAAGCTTTTGAAATCGGAAAAGGAAAAACACCAGGAGATAGCATTGCAGAAATCTGAGGAATCTAATGAAATTAAATCCTATTTTCTTTCCAATATCAGTCATGAATTGAGGACACCTTTAAACGCGATTATCGGTCTCACGCAATCCATAAGGGAAACAAGTAAAGAAAATGCGATTTATTCAGACCTTGATGTAATTCATTATTCTTCATTGGGTCTACTTGGTGCCATTGATGATGTACTGGATTATTCTAAAATTGAGAAAGGTCAATTAAAACTGGAGAAGGCAACTTTTGACCTGAGAAAAATGGTTAGCCAAATCGCTCATTCCTATGCCACCCAAGCAAAAGACAAGGGGCTTGATTTTAACTTTAAAGAAATTGGTTTAATACCTCAACTTATCATTGGAGACCAAAGAAAAACAGAACAGCTGATCGGAAACCTTTTGAAAAACGCTATCAAGTTTACTCAACATGGTGAAATAACGCTACAGGTGGAAGCCATATCACAAGTTGAAAATCAGTGTTTATTAAAAATACAGGTGAAGGACAGTGGAGTGGGAATAAAAAAACAAAAATTGGAAAGTATTTTCGTCTCCTTTAGCCAAGGACAGAATAATGACAAGCGAAAATTTGGTGGCTTAGGATTAGGACTTTGTATTGTCAAAGCCCTGGTAGATTTACATCAGGGAAAAATTGATATTCAAAGTGAGCAAGGAAAAGGTACTTCAGTTACTTTACAATTAAACTATACCCTTCCTGAAACTGGGGAACTTAAAGATCCTTATGATTATGCCAATGATGGGATATTCGATTTAGAAAATAAAAATATTTTAATTGTAGAAGACAATGCACTTAATCAAATGGTTTTAAAAGTAATCCTAGGGAATTGGGCTAACACAAGTTTTAAAATTGCAAACAATGGGTTAGAAGGTGTTGAATTATTAAAAACACAAGTTTTTGATTTGATTTTGATGGATTTAC
>NZ_CAXBOC010000433.1:0-4960 GCF_963976465.1 uncultured Cyclobacterium sp.
AATGGTTTCATTTGCCTGGATGGTTATCATGGATGGGGAAGGCAAGATAGGAAAAGCCAAAACCGCAACATTTTTTCTGCCCGAAGCCTTAAATAAAATGGTCAGTGATGGAATGGAACTAGGCGAAGCTGATGACAAGCTATTCGATAAAAGGAATTCCAAAGAATCAGGTGGAGCTGTAGGTATTTTAACCAAAGGTGCCATCAGCAGATCCAACTATTACCAACAGGCCTTGTCGCTGGCCCTTATTCCCTTTATTCAAAAAGAGCTGTATTAAAAAGTTGAAATGACTCATAGATATTTTCAATTGGATTTTGACACCAATAGTAATTACCTTTGATCTTCAATTAAACCAAAAGAATTATGCTACAAGAATTAGAATCAGATAATTTAGGACAAGTAATTAAAGACAATGATAAAGTAGTGGTTCAATACGGAGCTACTTGGTGTGGAAACTGCAGGATTATGAAGCCGAAAATGAAAAGGCTAAGTAAATCCTACGAGGGACTCACATTTTTGTACGTGGATGCAGAGAAATTACCAGAATCCAGAAAACTTGCGGAAGTAAATAATTTACCAACTTTCGCAGTTTTTGAAGGTGGGGCCCTAAAAAATCAAATTCAAACAAATAAAGAAGAAGCTTTAAAAACATTGATCGATGAGGTTGCCAATAATTAAACATGTACTGGGTTTCATCGAAGAAAACGATGAAGATTGGGTAGTTGAAACCATAGAACTCCTGGAGTCAATGACTGAAATTAGCACGCTGAAAGACGAAGAGTTGGATGTGATGGGCGAGTTACTTTCCAATTTGTATGGCACATTGGAAGTTCAGAAAATGATCAAGGAAGAAGGAATGGATAAGAAGGAAGCCATGAATGCTTTTCTCAAAAGAGTAATGGGTTCCATCGATAAATAATTTCCACTTTGGGAAGTAGAAAAGTTGTTTATCACCCTAAATAAAAAATCTGCTATATCGAAGTGTGGAGGTAGGTCCTTAGGATCTACCTCTTTTTTTGGTCCGCATCCTAAGCAGGCTAGCCAAGTTTATAAAAACGACTTAAATTAAGTAAAACCAAGCTTAATTGGATTTAATTTTCCGATGTTATTTGTTCCAAGAAGTTTCTTAAGGCCACTTTCCAGTCGGGAGAAGCATCCCATTTTTCACCAATATACAATTCATTTCTTACCAAGAAACGGATGTAATACTTGACCACTATCTTGTCAGGATTTTTACCTTGTTCCAAAGGTACTCCCATGCTTCTCATAAGGTCCGCCTCCCGACCTTCCTGTTTCATAAGGATAAACTGTACTTTTTCATTGATGAGTTCTTGATTGGACTTAGCGGTAGTCAGGAATTCGGTTTCAAAGGGATATTCAGCATTAAATATCTGTTCAAGGCCTTCTTTTTCTGCCAGCTGTTCTGCTTCCACTTGATTGGGATCTTTTCCGTAAATATCTTGACGGAAAGTATTGAGAAAATCTTCATTTCCCGCAGCCCCTGTAAGTAGGATACCCAGTTTAAAGACATCTAAGTTTAAAGGTGGTGCTTGTATATAATTGTTCCCCACTGAATTATTTTCTAATCCGGGAATGGAAGGATATTCAGGAACTTCAATTACCAGAAAGTTTTGACTTTTTTTGTTGAGGCCTATGGATTGGATTTGTTCTTTTAGATCTTCCAAATGAGTAGCTTTGGTTGACCAATTGTTTCCGGGAGAAATAATATTTCTATTGCCTGAAAAGGGGTAAATATGACAAAATAATCGACCATCCGTTTTTCTAATCAGCAATATAATATTTCTGATCTGCCGGGTAATAAAATGGCTGGCATAGGTGTTTTTAATGCCCTCAGAGAGGATGACTTCTTCTAGATCAAAATAGGCAACAGGATCTCCGCCCGCCTCTACAAATGCAGGATGAACTTCTTCCACCAATTCCTTCCAGGTGATAGGAGCTGTTTCGGCAGGGGCCGCAGAAACAAGTACTACCGATTTTCCATCTAAAAATTGCTCAACAGGCGTTGGTTGGGCCAGACTTACCAATGAAAAAAAACTTACCAGCACCGTCAAAGAAATATTTTTCATAAACAAAACCAATTCCACATCTGAAAGTTTAGTATTTTCACGAATATACACAAGCCATTGTAAAATCTTTCGTTATGAAAACGATTACCTCCTTTATTTTATTACTTTTTTGTTGCTTACCCTTCCATTCCCGGGCTCAAAAAATGGATACCCGGGTCTTGTTGGAAGATATCCAATTCCTTTCCTCTGACCAACTGAAAGGAAGATCAGCTACTAGTGAAGGCAATAAAAAGGCAGCAAACTATATTAAAGAAAGGTTCAAAGACTTGGACCTAAGCAGCCAATTTCCGGAATATACTCAATCGTTTTCCTTGAATAAAAGATTGGAGCAATTAGGCACTGGGGAAAATATCATTGGCTTTGTACCCGGGTCTGCTTCTTCCAAGATAATTTTAATCATGGCTCACTATGACCATTTGGGCACAAAAGGAAAGGACATTTACAATGGTGCAGATGACAATGCATCAGGTACAGCTGCTTTGTTGAATATGGCGGCCTATTTTAAGAGAAACCGTCCCCTTCATTCCATTCTTTTTGCTGCAACAGATGCAGAAGAGGAAGGGCTGTTGGGTGCTAAAGCTTTACAAAAAGACTTCCCATTTCCTTTGAATCAGATCCAATTGGTGGTGAATATGGACATGATCAGCCGAAGTGAAGACAATATTCTGTATGCAGTGGGTACACGATTTTATCCTCAGTTTAAGCCTTATCTTGAAAGCTGCGGAGAGCGATCAGCCATTCAACTGGTATTCGGAAATGATGGAGCCAAAGGAGAGCTTGACTGGACCAATGCTTCAGACCATGGCCCTTTTCATAAGGAAGAGATACCTTTTATTTATTTTGGAGTGGCCGATCATAAAGATTATCACCAACCTACTGATACCTTCGAAAACATTGATCAAACATTTTATATACAAGCCTGTGAGCTTATCTTGAACAGTATTTTAGAAATTGATGCTGCCATGGAATAAGCAGTTTGAATCAATCGATTATATACGAGAAACTTAAATTTCCAACAAAATTATCCTTATCCAAACCTGGAATAAAGTAATCGTCCGGATCATTTTCCAAGTACCACTTATAATTCAATGAGCGGACATATTTAAAATTGGCTGAAACAAGTAATTTGTCAAATCTCCATTCTCCTACGATAGCAGGCGCCAGGTCCACATATTTTCTGCGAAGGTCTTTGATGACTTCAAAACGTTTGTAATAGAAATCGTTGTTATAATTGATGTATTCAAACTCAATACCGATTCGGTTAAAGTTTTTTACCCATGCCATGTCAAAGGAAAGGACACTACTCCCCGGGCCGTACCCAAATCCCAATACTTGGCCCTTGTGTGTATAGCCATGCCTTACATAAGGATGGGTGTACCAACTGTTTCGGCTTAGAATTTCTTCTCTCACAGACTGGCCTGTTTGGGTCATTTCCATTCCTAACTGAAAGAATTCGTCCTTCTTCTTTAGGCTGGTTAAATTGGTAAATCCAAAGGTAAAAGCCCTGTTTTTGTCGGGATTTATCAAAAAGTCATGCAGGGTTCTACTGTTGCCATTGCTTCCATATTCCCCGTAAAACTCAAAATGTCCATTGGAGTTTATCCAGCGGAATTGACCGGAGCTGAGTTGATTTCTTTGGTCTACATTGGGTTTGGTAATGCTTTCAGGACCTTTTTCACCATTGAAAACCGGAAGGTAATCAGCGAATTGATCCAAGTCTGTGTGGTACATTTGAGAAACACTACTAAAACCTAAAAACAAACCGGGAAGCCACTTGGGTTGGTAGCTTATGGTCAAGCCGGATAAATAACGCCAGTCATCATCTGCTCTTTTGGGGACATACAGCGGCGTATTGGTGTAAGTATAATAGGAGTTGACCGGATCCACTCCGGAAGATCTTAACTGCCCGGCAATAAGCTGCCCTTCAAAACTACCTATTACGGTCTTTACCGGTTTTCGGGTATTGAATGTGAAGTGCAAAAATCCCGGGGCATTGTTACTCATCAATAGTGAGGCCCTCCTGCCCGGCCCCCACCATAGGTTTTCGTTAGAGATGCCAATAGAGTATTCTTTGAAATTAAAACGCAAGCTGGACTGGCCTAATGAAAGGCGGGTGATTGGCCCTCCATCAAATCTCTCCGGTATATCTGCAGTATTGACCCATTCAAAATACTGGAGCCAGGTGCTACCCCAGTGTTCCAAAGGAAAGGTTGTAAAATCTGAATTAGCTGCATGCAAAATCTCCGGCTGCAATTGTAAGGTCAAGGGACCGTATTCAAAATAAATGCCTAAGCTGGCATTCAGTTGTAGGCCCTTGTTTGGAATCATTTCCCCATCGTTGATTCCAAATGGAAGATTACTATTGTACCTGGATTTGATCATGACGGGGAGGGTCATGAACTTTACTTCATCAAAACTTGCTAAGCCGGTCAGGTTTTTCTCCTCAACCCTACTGTTCTGCTCAAAATTAAATGCTCCTGTTGTATTGAAAACTTGTTTTGGCAATATGGGCCGAATCATAAAGCTACTCTCCTCAGACAGGTTGCCAAGGAGTTGTTGCCTGCGCATATAATCGTCATAAACCGGGTAATGCAGCCCAATACTTTGGGCCAAAACCTTTGAAATAGGTGTCAAACAAACTAAAGCTGCCCAAAGAAAAATAGGTACAAATAAAGAAAATCTTTTACTCATTTCGGCTTCAATTTATGGTCAAGGTACTCACTTGAATACTGGCTACAGACCAACTTTCGTCACATACAGGCTCAGGGGTGTTTTCCTGCTTCAGTTCGTCTCCTATTGCAATTGACAATTGCCCGTCTTTATGCTTAATTAATTTGGTAATCCGATAAAGACTTTTCCAGCCCTCTACATCA
>NZ_CAXBOC010000434.1:0-4945 GCF_963976465.1 uncultured Cyclobacterium sp.
ATAAAATCAGAACAGAAAACAAACACCTAAGAAACTGCAGTGAAGAAGAAAGATTGTACGCTGAGCACGTCGCGTCTGGTGATTTTCAACCTGAAAGAGAATTATCCCGAGATCAGCTTATGGCTGTTTTAAATCACCAATTTGAAAGCCTACCAAAGGACCAGCGCTTAAGCATTTATCTGACCTATTTTTATGATTTATCCTTTGAGTTGCGTGATGCTTTAGGGAATAAGGGCAAGCATCAAGCCGGAGAACCTGTATTCTTGAAAGAAACTCGCTGGAGATAACCATTGAAGAAAAAATAAAGATTATTTAGGGTGATAAATTTTTTGATATAAGGGATCGTTTGTAAAGCGGTCCCTTTTTATTGAGTAAATCATATTGGACTTGTGTTTTTTTAGAAGATTGATTTTTGTAGTCGCTGATTTAACCCTCGGTAATAGTTTATCCCCACATAGTAATTAATTTCCGAAATTTTTTTCTAAGGCTAACATTTTATTAAGTATAATCGCATATGAAAAAAAGTATTGTATGGTTGGTGTTGTGTTTGACCACCACTGTTGTGCAGGCACAAAGTGAAAAACCAAATATTCTGATTATTATAACGGATCAGCAAAACGCCAAAATGATGGGGGTAGCAGGAAATGAATGGCTTAAAACGCCAAATATGGATAAGCTGGCCAATAAAGGTTTGAGGTTTGAAAAAGCTTATGTTACCAACCCGGTTTGTTCTCCTTCCCGCTTTAGCCTGTTTACAGGACAGTATCCTTCAGCAATAGATATGCGACACAATGCAAGTAAACTAGATATTGCGGCACTTCAGAAAATAATTCCCAATGCCATGGGGAATGCCTTTGCCAAAGCGGGCTATGAAACCTTTTACGGTGGGAAATCCCACCTTCCCGGAGCAAAAAAAGAGGTTAAACCTTATGGTTTTGAGACTTTTATTTCAAAAGATGAAAGAGATCAGCTGGCTGCGGAAAGTGTTGAATTGTTAACCAATAGGACTTCAGATAAACCCTTTCTTCTTGCTTTGAATTTTATCAACCCGCATGACATTTGCTATGAGGCCATTAGGCAATTCCCTCCGAATAACAGGCCTCCTGCTGATGTTCCGGTTCCTTTACTTGAAGCGATTGCCATTCCTGATTCCATTGATGAAGATGATTTTATGGCAAAATACGTACCTCCTCTCCCTGCTAATTTTGAACCTACTTCGGATGAACCTCGTGCGATTTATGATTTAAAGGAACTGCATTCCTTTACAATAGACGCAAGGGAACATTGGACAGAAAAGGACTGGCGCATGCACAGATATGCCTATCATAGGCTGACCGAAAGCGTAGATGTCCAAATTGGAATGGTCTTGGATGCTTTGGAAGCTTCACCTTTTGCTGACAATACCATTGTGATATTTACCTCAGATCATGGGGAGATGAGTGGTTCTCACAGGCTGGAGCACAAGACTGTTTTTTATGAGGAGTCCGCAAATGTTCCTTTGGTGGTGTGGTACAAGGGCATGGCCAATGGGCAATCAGTAGACAAAGAAAACATGATTTCCACTGGTTTAGACCTTTATCCCACCTTGTGCGATTTAGCCGGTATTTCCAGTCTCGGTCACCTGCCGGGACTGTCTTTTGCTCCGCTTTTAAAAGATCAAAAATCAGATTATTATTCTCGCAGATATTTGTTTATGGAAAATGAATTGGGCTTTATGATAAGAGGAGATAATATTAAATATACCCTTTATGACAATGGGGATGAAATGCTGATTGATCTTGAGCAAGATCCAGGGGAATTGGTTAATTTAAGCCAAAATGTAGCCTACAAGGAAAGGAAAGCCAAATTAAAAGCCCTACTTCAAAAGCATATTGAAGAGGCCAATCAATAAGGGGATTTACTGATTTGATTAATAACTGTATTTTATTTCCCTATACTTTTTCAAACATGGGAGCATAAAAAAACAGTGCCGGAAACCAATTCTTTGGTTTCACCAAAACAATAAGTTTAGATTAATATACAAGAAAAAGGCTACTTGGTATTTTACTCCAAATAGCCCTTTTTATTAAAGCTTTTATGAGATACTACTTCTCAAAAATTGACCTACTTAAGCCATTATTAAATTGGATATTGGACCAATTTACCTTAATCCATGGGGCGTCTGTGACTTCTGCTTCCCAATTTGACCCCTTATAAATCCTTTGTGTGGGGATCAATAATCCTTCAATTTCTTCATATTCAAGCTTCATAAGCAAGGGTTGGTCTATCACACCAACTTCAGCAACAGTAAATAGAAACTGGTCTACCAATTTCGTATCCTTATTGATATAAATCTGGTAAATGTCTGTTGGTTTTTCATTGTTTGAGTCAAATGAGATTTTGACAATGTCATACCGCTGTTCCTCAATGCTTTTTGCACCCAAGTATTCATAAGTTAATCCGGGATCAAGCAATTTTTGGAACATGGTAAACCAGTAGAAATTTGTTGGCCGATTAAACTTCACCCTTTTTAGTGAGACAAGGTCATCGATATAATTTCCCTTATGTCTAAGCCAATAGGCTTTACCATCATACCCTTGTTCTATCAATCCTTCATACTCCGGAAGCGTTCTTTCATGTTGCTCATATGCGCCATAAGAAAGTTCACCATGAAAAATGTACTTTTCTGAAGATAAATCTGTTTTACCATCCGGTGTTTGGTATTGATAGGTGTAGACTACGTCCTTTTTTTCAGCCAATTTTGAATAATCCCCCACTGTTTGGACCATTTCATAAACTAACTGCTGACCTTTGTTTTGAAAGGAAGTCTTTTCATCTGAACCCTTCTGCTCCTTACAGGACATGAAAAGCACAGTTATTATCAGAAGTGTTTGTAGGTTTAATTTCATTGATTATTTGTTAAAGTTATATCATAGCACCATTTGCTCCAATGACTTGACCGGAAATCCATTTGGAGTCCTCGCTTGCTAAAAACAATACTACCTTAGCAATATCATTAGGCTTGGCCAATCGGTTGAAGGCATTCATTGCCTTTAATTTTTCTATTAATTCAGGGGATTTTCCTTTTAAAAAAAGTTCGGTTTCTGTTGGCCCTGGTGCAAGAGCATTTACTGAAATCCCTCGGCCGATTTCTTTGGAAAATACCCGGGTCATTTGTTCTACTGCTGCTTTGGTCCCTGAATACAAAGCATAGGTAGGAAACATCATTTTAACAGTGCTTGAGGAGAGGTTGATAATGTTTCCATTGTCCGAAAGTTTACTTTCGGCCTCTTGCAAGGTGTT
This sequence comes from uncultured Cyclobacterium sp., assembly GCF_963976465.1. Lineage (NCBI taxonomy): Bacteria > Pseudomonadati > Bacteroidota > Cytophagia > Cytophagales > Cyclobacteriaceae > Cyclobacterium > uncultured Cyclobacterium sp. Next base: position 3,283 of record NZ_CAXBOC010000434.1, read on the forward strand.
GAAAACACCTCTTACATTGATGTCAAATTGCTTGCTAAAGTCTTCCTGCGTGTTGTCCTTGATCGTCTTGGAAATCATCACCCCTGCATTATTCACTAAAACATCCACTTTCCCATAAGCTTTGATGGTCTGGTCAAAAAGCTGTGTTACTTCTTCTCTATTGCTTACATCGGCTTTGATGGCCATGGCTTGCCCTCCATTTTTATTTATGGCCTCAACTACTGAAGCTGCTTCCGAAATGCTGCTAGAAGAATTCACTACCACTTTCCCCCCATTTTCTGCCAATAGTAGTGCAATTTCTTTTCCAATCCCTTTCGAAGAGCCGGTTACAATAATTACCTTGTTTTCTAGTTTCATTTTTGTGGTTTTAGTAGTTTTTGGGTTGGATTTGGGCAATTGCAAATAAGTGGTTTTTGGCCAAACTAATTGGCTTGCATATGGTCTAAATATGAAGAAAGCCCTAATAAGTATTCTGCTAGTATTGTGTCATTGTCATAGAGTTTTCTAATGCCTCGAACACCCTCAAATGCACGAATTAAATAGGTAGCTACCGCATTACTAGAAATACTTTTTTTTATGGTATTTACCTTTTTCAATTGTTCGGATAATGGCCTGTTTCCAATCATCAATTATCTTTTTTAGCGCTAAGCGGTAAGCAAGCTCAAGATCTCCTATCTCATTGATTAAATTATTGAAAGGGCAGCCATGGTTTTTGTCATATAGGGAGAATAATTTTATCCGGTGAAAAAATGTGTCCTTCAATAAATCTAAAGCATTTCCGGGTCTATTTAATGGGTCAATCATTCCTTGATTAATCCTTTCCTGAATTTTTAATTCTATAACCTATAAACCTAATTCTTTCTTGCTTTTGAAATGGTGGTAAAAAGCCCCCTTGGTAAGGTTTGACGCCTTGACTATTCTATCAATACTACTGGACTTAAAACCTTCTTCATAAAACAGTTCAAATGCTTTTCTAAAATTATTGTTTTGGTTCTTTCGGGCTTTAATTCTTGTTGTATGGGATAGGCATACGAATAAAAATACCGGTTGGTTTGTTTTTCTATAGATAAAATCCCCCAATTATTGAAAGCGTTCTACCTTTGAAAGGCATGCAAGAATAAAAACCATCCTAAAAAAGATTTGTCTAGAGAAAAAAAGATTTTAGCAAACCAATTTAATCCTTTATAATAATCATAGACGATCTACTTTTGCTGATACAAATTTAGGCCGCCAAGCGCTTAATTTTTCTTTGCTGATATTTCCTTTTTGTCATAATCAATCTATACTTAAAATCATCATAAAATAGGCCGACCAATAAAATTAAAGCTCCGATTATCAAAGTGTTTAATTTGAGATTAATTCTGGAATAAAGAAAACCGCCTAATAGTCCGCCTGCGAAAAAGAACAAAATGATGGAAACTCTGAGGAGGATTGTCTTTTTTATTTTTTTTCTATTGGGATGTGATTTTGGAAAAAGAAGTTGAGACAGCTCTATTCCCAAATCGGTGAATAAGCCGGTGAGATGAGTAGTTCTGACAATGGCGTTAGAAATTTTGGTGACAAATGAATTTTGTAAACCCATTGCAAAAAGTAACAAACAGGCTATTACATCCGGTTGACTGATTTCTATAAAATTACTGATCAAGCCAATTGATAACAGAAT
>NZ_CAXBOC010000435.1:0-4901 GCF_963976465.1 uncultured Cyclobacterium sp.
AATGAAGATAACTTTATAAAAATTGATGCTAATGAAACCCGGTTCTGGGTGATCAAAGTTCCAGTCCTAGAAAAAGAACATACAGATTACCTGGAAAAGCTAATTTCTGAAATTCCTGCTTTTCTCTATTTTCTTGAGCATCGACAAATCTCTACCCGGCATTTGACGCGTATGTGGTTTACCCCACAGCAAATCAAAACAATTGCTTTGAAAAAATTAGTTCAACACAATCGTAATCGTGTTGAAAAGGAGTTGGCCAGTATCATTTTAAGTGTCGTGGAAAAATTTGATTTGGAAGAAGTACACCTTTGCCCTATTGATGCCTTGCATGCACTTAATAAAACTAGAGTTAAAACAGATCTAACGCAGCTCAGGAGGTTATTAAAAAAAGACTGGAAGTTAAAGAATCAGGACAATTCCAATAAGTATCAAAAGTTTACGATTTGGAGTGATGGAGATATGAATTTGGCAGATGCAAAAGGACGCTATTTTACCATAGAAAAGCCTTTCCTAGTCCAAAATTTTGATGAATTGATGACAGATTGAGTCGAAGCCAGTGTTTATGGGGCTTAAGGCCGTCATCACTTTGTCATCATTCTGTCATCAAAATAAAAAGTGATGACAGAAAAAGATGTAAAAAATTGAAAAATGATGACGTGATGACAAAACGATGACACAGAAAACTCAATGTTTATAGGGTTTCCAGAGGGGTTGTCATCAAATCATCAAAAATGTTGTTAAAAATGAGGAGCTCATGAAAAAAGAAAAAATTAACTGTAAAAAAGCTCGAAATCTTTGCCTGCTTCAAGTGCTGGCAAAATTCGAGCATTTTCCCAAAAAGGAATCGGAAAAAGAAGCTTGGTTTCTAAGTCCCCTGCGGTCAGAAACACAAGCCTCTTTTAAAGTTTCTAAGCTAAAAAATAGATGGTACGATCATGGGTTAGGTATTGGTGGGAATGTTATAGACTTAATCATCCGAATTTTGAATTGCTCCGTTCGGGAAGCATTGATTATTTTAAATGATAATACTTCTCTTTTTTCTTTTCAACAGCAACCAGTTCTTAATGAAAAAAGTGCAGGTTTAGCTATACTAAAGGTGGAACCAATTCAGCGATTGGAATTAGTGAAATATATTACATACAGAAAAATACCTTTAAACACGGCAAAGAACTATTGTCAAGAGGTCTGGTATCAAAATAATGACAAAACATTTTTCGCGCTAGGTTTAAGAAATAATGATGGCGGTTGGGAACTGAGAAATAAATACTATAAAACATCGACTTCACCCAAAACATTTAGCTACATAGATAATGGTCATAAGAATGTATTGGTTACCGAAGGCATGTTCGATCTGTTTTCGCTAGATAGTATGCTACAAGAGAAAATAAAAGAAGTTGACTTATTAGTTCTTAATTCGGTTGCATTTGTAAAAAAGATGATTCCTATCCTAACTGATTATGAAAAAATCCTTCTCTATTTAGATAATGACCTCCCAGGTGATTTGGCTACAAATTATCTACTGGATGAATGTCCACAATCACATGATTGTAGAGAGCTTTATAAAGGATATAAAGATGCAAATGAAAAGCTGATGTCATGGATTTAAGAACAAAAAAACATAACACAAAAACAGTTAATAAAGCGATACTTAACCTAACTGAAGAACATTTAAAAGATGGTGATACTATTCTTTTAGATATCGGTGAAAAAGATTTGTTGCAAACAAATTCGAGATGTGTGCCTGTGGGCACAATCTCGATTACTCCCGATGGTCGCAATGAAAAAAAGAGTCGGTTTAGGCGCAAAACCGACGTGATCAAATTTAGGTGTACTTCCATGGAAAAAAAGTTATTGAAAAACAGAGCGAAAAGAAGTGGGCTGACGCTCAGTGAATATTTAAGAAGGGTAGCGTTTGAAAAGAAGATTACTGAGCGATTGACCGAAGATGAGATTCTTATCTATAGCACTTTGGTCAAGTTTCATAACAACTTTAAGTCCATTGGTAATATGTATCGCAAGCGCAATCCTAAACTTACAGAGGAAGTCTATCGATTAGCCAATGAGATAAAATCACATTTACAAAAGTTGTCACCATGATAGGAAAAGGTAAAGCAATCGCCCATACACAAGCTTCCGTAGCTTATGGATGGAATCAGGAAAAAGGAGCGGAAGTTGTCTTTAAACAAGAACTGATTGGTGACAATCCTAATGAGATAACTCAAGAGTTTAAAATGGTCCAGGACCAGAACTACCATTGTCAAAAAAATACTCTGTCCTTTGTCATAAGTCCAACCATAGAAGATGGAAAACGATTACAGCAAAAAGATTTAGAAATGATATGTAAGCGATTTATGAAAGAAATGAAATTAGAGCAAAGGCAGGCTATTGCATTTGTCCATAGAAATAAAGAGCATACTCATATTCATTTATACGTGAATCGTATTGATTATAGAGGTGTGGCTTATAATGACAGTTTCATTGGGAAACGAAGTCAATATGCTGCTGAAAAAGTGGCTGAACAAATGCAATTAACTACGGTGAAACAAGTACAGTTCGAAAAGGAATTTTTATTGAAAGAAGTTCGACAGGAGATTAAGCGAAGACATGAACTGACCTTAAAACAATTTACTCCAAAGAATTTTGATGATTACATCAAAGCCATGCATACCAATGGCGTAAAAGTACTTCCAAGTATCAATAAAGCAGGGAATATTCAAGGGTTTAGATTTGAATTTAATGGTTATAATTTGAAAGGGAGCGAAGTACATCGTAATATGACCGGAGGCAATATTGGGCAACGGCTTTATTGTAAATCAAATAATGTAATACAAAACATAGCTCCAGTAAAAGTCTTAGATAAAGCTATTCCTTTAGCTCCAAGATTGGCTTTAAGTATTGTAAAGAAAATTGCAAAGCGAGTTGTGAAACATTCTATTGACGTAGGGATTGGAATTTAAAAGATTGAAATAATGACTAGAATTAAAGAGTATATGGAATTGCTAACTTCTGAACTGGAAGAGTTCCGTGGTGATGTAAATAGGTTGAAGACTATTAATGATCAAATTAAAGATGCAAAAGTCGCCATTGACCTTTCGGAAATCAAGGCTCTTTTAGAAGAATATAATAACCAACTAAAAAGACAAAGTGAACTACAGGAAAGACAATATAGAAGATTTGAAGTTCTATTTAAAAAGGCAGGGGTCTATCCTAAATGGGCAATTATTACCTTCATTCTTGCAATTCTTATTTCAGTAGTATCTTTGGTTTATGCTTATAAAACCAAAACAACCTTAGAGAAATTTAAAGATGCCAACCACATTGAGAAGGTTATTCACAATAAATAAAATGTGTTTGTAACTAATAATACTTTTCAAGCTATTACTTTCATTTAATAATTTGTCCAGTTTATTTTATAAAAAACTGGACATTTTTTAAATATTTGAAAAAATTAAACCCATTGAAAGTTACTGAATACATAATAGATACCATAAATAGATTGCCAAAAGGATATGTATTCACCTATGAGGACTTTATAACAGAGGTGATTAAGAAGGAAGCCATTATAAAAGCACTTAATCGTATGGCAAAATTGGGTGAAATCATGGAAGTGCTTACCCAGGAAATAAATGGGTTCAATGCCTCTATTGAGAAGTTGGAAGGGCTTACGGACAAATTGCGGAATACGAAAGTGTAGGCCGATGTGTCGAATATTGAATTTCACCTTAAGGATTACCTACGCTCACAACAACGAATATCCGATGCCTATGAGGGGCAAATAAAGGGTGTGCTGACAACCATCAAAAAATCAAGATGGACACCCAAATGGGAAGGTGTAATGTTATATGTAGTCATAAGTTTGAATACCCTTGTGTTCAGTTATCTGGGCTATCACTTTATCCAGTTCGAAAATAAAAAGGAGGCTGCATTCTTAAAAGGTAGGGAAAAGGGGATCAACGAATTAGGGGAATATTTCAAAGACCATCCGGTCATTTACAAAGATTTTCAGAAATGGGTTAACAAAAGGGATCGTGCTCCAAATCAAAAGTAGCATGCGCCCTATCCGGTTTTTGCCGAGCGCTTATCTACCGGAACACTACAAAAACCGGACAGGATCCACGCGCAAAGTTTTGAGGTAAGTTTGGGGTGAAGAGGATTGATGCAATAAAATCAAAATTTAAGGAATGTCTCGATAACTATTGGATTCTGACAATGAATCCAATGAACAATGTGCAGTGTTGGTTACAGCATGTAGTCAATATCCTTAAATCAATCAATAAGCGTATTGCGTTACATAAATAGGCCGGAATCTAAATGACTTTATATTAAACTGTACATTTATTTCATGTCTGCTACTGCAATGTAGAAGACACCGCTGTTTTTCTTCCCTGCTTTTTCCTGTACAGTTCTCTATTTTCCCGGGCTTCCCTAACGAGTCCTTCTACAATAGGGGTCACCAGGACCTCCATGGCTAATTGCATTTTTGTACCCGGAACAACAATAGTGTTGCGTCTCGAGATAAAAGAGCCTTCGATCATCCTCTTTAGAAAGGTAAGGTCTATTTTATATTTTAGGATGATTTCTTTTTTTATTCGAATCACTATCAGACTCTCATCCTCGGTAGGTACATCCCGGGAAATAAAAGGGTTAGAGGTATCCACAGTCGGAACCCGCTGGAAGTTAATATGACTGTGTTCGAATTGCGGTGTAATGTAATCTACATAGTCATCAATACGTTTTTTTATGGTATCTACTATTTCTCTGGTAGAATATCCTCTTTTTTCACGGTCTCGTTGTATTTTCTGGATCCATTCCAAATTGATCACGGGAACTACACCAATTAAAAGATCTACGTATGGAAAAACACCTTGAACCCCACCGTGGAGCCCTTCATAGAACAATAC
>NZ_CAXBOC010000436.1:0-4898 GCF_963976465.1 uncultured Cyclobacterium sp.
TAAATTCCAAGCTTAGACAGAGTTAAGATTACAGTCTCACATATTTTGAACAACATGTCTTTGATTCATATCAACGACTTCACGACACACCTACATGTAAGTGCATGATTCCATATAAATAGAACGATTATTAATTCTATTTATAATATAAATCTTCCTTTCACTCTTCAATCCTTTCATACTCAAACTCTATTTTACTCCTTACAACACCTTCTTCAGGATTGTCTTCCAATGAATCTATTTCAAAAAGTTGAAAATAAAATTTATCCCTTCCCCTATATTTTTCTGGGACTGGAAGTGTAAATATGCCATCATTAGAAATACTTTCTCCAATAGTTTTAATTTCTCCATTATGATCTTGTATCCCAATAGTAACTCCAACTACATCAAAGTACTGGTTAAGGCTTTTGACATTAAAATTATAATTGGATTCCATTATTTCATATTGGATTAAATGATCTATTACTTCTCCCTCGAGGCTATAAGAAAGGAAATCAATTAAAACATCTTCCTCATAATATGCTTTCATTTTTAAGTTCCCTTGCTCATAATAGGAATAAAAATCACCATTCAACTTTCCATTGTAATAGGTCATTTTAGATTTTATCTTTCCGCACGGATAATAATTAATATTGGCACCATGCAGTTCATTGTTCTTAAAACTGGATGATTGAAAAACTCTTCCATTTTCATCATAGTATTTAACATTTCCATTTTTTACTCCTTTATTAAATATTACTTCCCAGTGTAAACTTCCATTTTCATGCAAAAAAATTGATTTTCCATGCAGTATATCATCCTTAAATTTTACTAGATATTCTAAATTCCCACTTGGATAGTAACCCTTACAAAAACCATTTTTACGCCCATTAATGAACTCACACTCTTCTTTAACTTCGCCATTTTCATAGCTCCTCACTGTGTCAAAATTATTACATCCTTGTAAAACAAGGGCCAATACCAAAAAAAGAAAAAGCTTTCCTCTACTCATATTTCTTTAATCTTTCTTTTTAATTTCCCAACCGATTGTATCTCCAGCGTTAACACCCCAATTTTTGCGATAATTTATTTTAAGCCCCATTATCAAATCTTTATCCGTCACCACGACAGGAACGCTATCATATTTAACTTTTTCCGAATTTTTCATTTTACCTTGTAAAGGAACTTCAATGGTCTCTTTATTATTCTCAAAAAGTCCGTCTAGATTTTCAGATATCCCACTTACCAAAGCACCTAACGCATTAGCAATCCTCTCCATAAATCCACCGGAAGGTGAATCTTTTCCAACATCACTCAAACCATCCATGTTTACAAACCCAGCTATTTTATCACTATTTGTCCCAGAATCTACAGGACCACTACTAAATTCTGTTTCAGTAATTATTCCTGAGGTTTGACTATTTACATTCTTAGTTCTTTCAGCTCCTAATAAACTTTGCAAATTCGATTTAATGAAATCAAAGTTTTTATGCATCTCCGAAACGAAAATAAATTCTGAAGAAGGTGGACAACAATTACCCGGCATCATCCCATCAGGATCAATAAACCTTATCGGATTATCAAAAGCATAATTGTAAGGTGAATGCCTCCTCATCTTATCTGCTAATGGGTCAACAACCCCCCATCTCCCAATAACAGGATCATACATCCTAGCACCGTAGTCATAATACTCCAGTCCGTTGTCCTCGATCAGCTCCTTCCCATTGTACAAATACTTATTCTCCTTAACACCACCATATTCAAACCCCAGCCCAGCCAACTCCAAACCCCAAGGGTCATAATGGGTTTCTTGAATGACTATGGAAGGGGTTCTTGAGATGCTAAAATCATCGAACCAGACGTCGTCGGCTGTTTCATTTATCAAGACGGTTTCCATGTATCCATCTTGTGAAATATACAATTTTTCTTCTAAAACCTCATGTTGATTGGCGGCTTTTCTGCTGAGGGGCTGCTTGCCTACTTCGTAGCGGTTGCCATCACTGTCATAAAGGGCATAAAGCAAGTAAGCTTCCGGGGTTTCTTTCTGCTGTAGGTCTGTCGCCACTATACCAATCATATTTAATATCGTTATCGGGTTGGCAGCTCCTGATTGCTGGGTACTTTTGGACAATTCATTGAGGTCATTGAGGATTTTGCCCTTGGCTCCACTGCTTACAAACCCTGCCGGGTTTGTTTTTTGAAATAGCTGTTCCTCGTACTTGCCATATACACTTAGGTTAAGGCGATCTCCTGTAAATACCTCTTGCCTACTTGATGGGCCTAAAATCCTTCCTCTTGCTGCATTTAGCCAAGCCACTTTATCCCCACCCGTGGTTACATTCTGTTCCGGATCAGTTTGCCTGGAAGCATTTAGCCCAGAGAAATCTTCCTGCTCTTTCAGTACATGTTGGCTTTCCATTGTCGCAAACTTTGTCTCGGTTTTAGGCTGCCTAAGCACCTGGCGCACGTTGCCTAGATGATCCTTAACAAAATACTCATATTGATTTACTCCGGATTCATAAGTTACCCTGCCTTCTTCATGGATCATATAATCCAAGTATCCGTTTAGAAACACCAACTCTCCAATATAGTCTCTTGTTTTAGCCGGCTTGTCTTGGTTCTCCTGAACCGTCTGGCTTAGCTTTTTCCCTTCTGCATCATAGGCAAAGTTAATTTTACCTCCAGTAGAAAAAGTGATCTCTTCGGGCAAATTCAGGTGGTTGTAACTAATTTTAGTAATCCTCTTGTCGGGATTGGTGGTTTGGTTACCATTGGCATCATAGCTGTAATCTTCTTGAGACCCGGTATTAGGTTTAAAATCTTTTGCCGTATAGGTATTGGAGACCAGCCCGTCTCGGACGCGTAACAATTTATTCGAATAGCGACCTCCTAAGTCCTCATTGCTATCGTACGTGTAGGTCAAATCATCCACTTTTCCATAGGTATTATTTGACTTTTCGTTAAACCTGGCCATAGTCAATATATTGCCATTGGCATCATAGCTGATTCCTTGAACGGAATAATGGTTATTTTCCCCTGCTGCATTAAATTTTGCAGCTAACAGTCGATTGGCATTGTCATATTGGTAAGCAAAACTCCTAGCTTTACCATCCTGCCCCACCCATTCTATGCCGGCAATATTGCCATTATAATAACTCTTCTCACTACCGGTATGGTAATAGAGTTTTTGTTTGAATATCCCCATTTCATTGCTACCTTGGCTATTTAGCCAGCCTCTAATATTATAGTCATAGGTTTGACTGATAGCTGATTGGCCCGGAAATGATTTGGAAACAAGTTGCCCGAGGTCATTATAAGCATAAGCAGCCAGGGAAACAGCAGGATCGGATCCAATTTTATGTGTTATGGAGGCAATTTGACCGGTGACATTGTAGGTAAATGTTCGGAGGATATCGGGGATTTCAGCCCTACTGCTTGAAACCAAAGTATGAGTAGGTTGACCCTCAAAATTATAAGCAGTCGAATTCAACACTGTTCCCCCAAGCTGGTCTTCAGCGATTGTTTGAATCACTCGCCCTTCCTCATCGTAATATATAGCGGTGGTATAAAATTCCCCGGTTTCCAAGTTTTTCACCTTTTTACCTGTCTGTAAACCGTGAATTCTTGTAGTAGGCTGAGGGGTAAAAGGTAAACCATGGTCAACATAGGAAAATTCACTTAAGAATTCATAGGAATCGTAATAGTTGACAGTCAAGATATCGCCTTCATCTTCCGGCCAAGCCCCAACCTTGCCTGAACTTCCCGTTCCAATCTGAGCAGTGAAATTTTGATTTCCTGTGGCTTTCATAGCAAATCCGGGTTTTAGGCTGATGGATTTTTCAGCCACATATTCTTGATACACATCGTATTTACCGGAAGTTATCCTAGATCCTGTTTTTACCTTAGCTGTATTGGCCTTTACTGAGGCTTCATTTGAAGGCATCTCATTGAGATTGTTTTGAATTGTAGCCCTGTCATCATTTGAGCTGGTCATTCCGGTCATCACTACCCTTCCTAGTCCATCATATTTTGTAAAGAGCCACTGTTTTGGGCTTTCATTCGCCATATTGGCATCCTGAATACCTACCAACCGGTCTTGATTGTCATATACCATGGATTCCAAACCTTTTCCGGGTATGTATTTTTCTACCATTCGCCCCCTTTTATCGTAGGTATAACGAAAATATTGCTCCTTAGCCAGGCTTGTATTGGTACTGATATCATTACTCCAGTTTGCATCGGCAAGAATTTGGGTGGCCCTGGGAGGAATGACCACGCTTAACCTTGAGAAAACATCGTAAACATAGTAGGTACAAAGCCAACCCGAATGGCCTTCATCTGTTGGTGCCGCAGTATCCTGCACTTTTTTTAACACTACTCTATCTAGTTTATCCGTGTAGGTGAGGGTACTTTTGTCGTCTTCATCCACAGTGATCTCTACCCACAGATCATTGGCACGAAAAGTTAAACTGCTTTCGGGAAGTCCAGTCTGATTTACGGTAAATACACGAACAGCTTCTTCCGTAGTATTGGGCCTTCTATAAAATTTCAGCTCTTTACCGGACCCCATTTTCCAAGCATTTCCTTGCGCTGCTTGTTTGCTGACTCTATTTAAAGGTGAAGCTTCAAAATCTTTTTCTACATAGGCTGAGGGATTTGCTCCATATAGGGACGAATAATAAGCATTTTGTTCATTAATAGCGGCAGGGCGAAAATCTCCGGGTTTTTGTCCGTTGGTAATAGAGAAAGGGAGCCATTCCTTGGGCTGCATACCAAATTCATCATAAACGACAGGTACAATCAAATCCTTGCCCGAAACAGTGCTTTCTTTTCCCACTGTCTGCATTGTCCGACCAAGTCCATCATGATAAACGAATTGCTTTTGAGATTGGCTTGAATTAACCGACACAATAGTCATT